>JBAWAM010000259.1:0-8100 GCA_049589315.1 Myxococcaceae bacterium | reverse complement strand
CGCGGCGAGCTGCTCTTCCGCCAGATGGGAACCCACGGCGTCGCGGCGAACGCCGACGGAGAGGTGGTCGTCGCCACGGCGGATCGCGTCCTCGGATTCCACGGCGGCGAAGCGAGCGCGCGCTGGCTGCGCGATCACGACGGGCTCCAGCTGGGCCCCGCCCTCACCCGCCGCGACGGCGTCCTCGTCGTCGCCTGCCAGGGACGGGGCGCCGTCGGGCTCTCGGCGATCACCGGTCGCGAGCTCTGGCGTCTGATTCCCCCGCGCACGCGGCGCTGCTGGATTTCAGTCCAGGCGCACCGGGCCTTGATCGCCGATGACACGGGCCACCTCTACGGACTGGATCTGGAGAGTGGGCAGATCCGGTTCCGGATGCGCGCCGCCCTCCCCTACACCGGCCCGACGGTGCCGTGGGGCCGCAGGATGCTCGCCACCATCGGACGGGGCGATCACTCTTCGCTCCTCGCGGCCGATGCGCACGCCGGAGCCCTGCTCTGGTCGCACGAGCTCGCAAACGGCGCCATCTCCCGGCCGCTGGTGCTCTCCCGGCGGGTGTTCGTGGCGCACGGCGATGGGCGCGAAGGACGGCTGATGTGCCTTGGGTCGAATGGCCGCCCGCTGTGGGAACGCCACATCCACCTCGGCGAGCCGCCCTGGTCGCTGGCGGAAGCTGCGGGCAACGTGATCGTCTGGGCGCGCAACGGCGCCGCCGGGGCGTTCTCCGTCGACGGCACACCGGAATGGAGACTGGGTGCGGCGGGCGCGGAGCTTCCTGCCACCCTCACGCCCTGCTCGTCGCGCGGCGTGCTGATCGTCCCCGGGGAAGTGACCCGCGCGGTCGATCCCCGGGGCGGTCGCGTCCTCGCGGAGCTCCGGACCGGCCTGGGCCTGAGCGACCTCGTCGCGGATTCGCGCCTGAACGTCTACGCGCTCGACGAGGACGGCACGTTCACAGCCTGGAAGCTGAGCACGTCGTTCGCCGTGGTCTAGCGCGCCTTCGCTGCGGCCGCCGGATCGATCTCCTCGAGCGGGCGGACGTCTTCTTCGGCGCCGCGCCAGGTCTCGCCTTCCTTCAGGCGCCACTCGCTCGGGGTGTCCAGCTTCCACGTGTACGTGGCGTTGGCGTCGCCACCGGAGGGCGAGTGGGTCGAGACGTTGAACTCCATCTCGATTCGGGCGACCTCGGCCGGGAGCAGATCGATGTCGTACTCGCCGAGCACGATCTGCGCGGGGAACTCGGGGATGTAGCGCTCAGGGTGGTCGATCTTGTTGGAGGGGTCGCCGCTGGCGGACATCTCGCCGTAGAGCTTTCCCTTCGCGTCGAAGAGGCGCCACGTCACGTTGAAGCTGGCCGAGGTCACCATCTTCTTCAGGTTGTTGTTGTCCTCGCGCAGCTCGCGCTGGGCGCCCCACAGCACGATCGGCATGTGGATCTTCGGCTCGCCACCGACCATCTTCACGTCGGCCGTCGTGATGTCGAAGCGCAGGCCCTTGTCCGTCGCCGTGAACACCGGGTTGTAGGTGCCCTGGCGGAACTTGTCGAAGGTCGCCTTGACCGACTCGTAGACCTTCTTCCGCTCATTGATCTGCTGATCGCTCAGCCGCTCCGAACGGGTGTCCAGCTCCGTGAGGTAGCCGTCGAAGTTCCGGTTGCCACCGAAGCGGTTGTGGTGGTCGTTGATCTCCTTGAAGTACCACCGGAAGAACGTACCCACCTCGTCGCGGTAGGCCTTGTCGTCCGGGTTGGCGCGGATCCACGGGACGCGCTCGAGGTACTGCGTCTGGAGCCGGCTGAGGTTCTCAGCGCTGTCCAGCGCGGTCTTGCCCTTTCCGTCCGCATACTTGTAGCCGATGAAACCGGCCACCACGGCGGCGACTGCAACCAGCAGCAATCCTGAGAGGCCCTTCATGCGAGGTCATGCTCCTTGGGTAGGTCGCTGATTGATATGGGAAATCCAGGAGCCGATCCAGAGCGCCCGCGCACATGTAGGCGCCTGCTCTCTACACCAGCGGACGTTGCCGTCGTCGTTGTACCGGAAACGCTATTCGCGGCGGAATTCGGCCAGCCTGGCGCGGAGGGCCACGACCAGCATGTCGATCGCGGTCTCGTTGTTCCCGCCGTGCGGCACGATGATGTCCGCGTAGCGCTTGGACGGTTCGACGAAACCCATGTGCATGGGGCGCACGTGCCGGAAGTACTGGTTCACGACGTGATCGAAGTCGCGGCCGCGGTCCTTGATATCCCGCATCAACCGCCGGATGATGCGCACGTCGTCCTCGGCGTCGACGAAGATCTTCACGTCCATCTCGTTGCGCACCGGCTCCAGCGCCAGGACGAGGATCCCTTCGATCAAGATCAGATCGCCGGGCTCCACCGTGACGGTCCGCTTCTCGCGGGTGGATGTCACGAAGTCATAGACCGGCTTCTGCACCGGCTGCCCCTGCTTGAGCGCGCGGAGGTGCTCAACGAGCAGGTCGGTGTCGAACGCGTCCGGGTGGTCGAAGTTGATCTCCCTGCGCTCTTCGAGTGGCAGATCGGAGAGATCCCGGTAGTAGCTGTCCTGATCGATGAAGGCGACGCGACATCCGGCCAGGGCTTCCCGGATCTTCCGGGTCACCGTGGTCTTGCCGGATGCGGTGCCGCCGGCAATTCCGACGACGAGAGGCTGGGACATGAGGACGGGCCCTCCTATCACCGCGCGGCGCGCCGCACCACCTGCCAGAGCCCCTCCAGCCCTCCCTTTTCGACGTCTCCGCTGACCCACGCCCGGTCGGACAGATGCCGTCGGAGCGCTCGTGCCGCGAACTCCGCTTCGGCCAGATCCACCGGCGGCTTGCCGGGGAACGGCCGGCCGGTCTGGGCCCGGTAGCCCTCCATCGCCAGCACCGCCTCCAACGCGGGATCCGGCGACGACCGGAGTTGCTCGATCGCCCAGCCCATGAAGGCCCGCTCCACGGAGCGAGAGTCCTCGGCGAAGCACGCGCGGAACCCCGCCGACCGGGAGAAGCCGAGCAGGCCCTCTCGCGTCCCCGCCAGTAACAGCCGCGAGAGCGGATACACGCGGTCGATGCTCTGGGCGAGCACCGCCAGGCGGAAGTCGAGGTCGGCTTCGACTCCGACGGGATCCTCCGAAGGCGGCTTCAACCCGTACGACTCCTCGAACACCCGAAGACAGTCGTCGTCACCCCGAAGCGCGACCGGCATGGGTGTGGACGCGGCCTCGGCTGGCACGACGACCTCGGGGGCGCGATCGCGCGGGGGCACCAGCGTCCGCAACCGCTGCAGCGTCCGGGCGGCGATCGCGTCGGGGTGCCCGTCTCCTTCGAAGGTCAGCGCCCGGAGCGAGCTGCAGCGGGGCAGCACCCGCGAGAGCAGCTCGAACAGCTCTTCGCGGACGGGCTGGGTGTGGTCGTCCACATAGATTGCGCGCTCGCCCCGCCGGGTCACCACGCCGCCGGCAAGGTGGATCTCCACGACCTGATCCAGCGGGAATCCGTCGAGCCCGGCGTCCATGGGAAGCCCCCGCGCGAGCTGGTAGCTGAACAGGTGGCCGAGATCGAGCAGCAGCCGGCGTCCGGTCCGCGCGTGGAGCTGGGCCATGAAGTCGAGCACGTGCTGTTCCCCGCGCGCTGCGATCACCGCCGGGTTCTCCAGCACGAGCGGCAGCGTCAGGTGCGCCTGCACGTGCAGCGCATGCGCCACGCAGGCGTCGAGGCCTGCGCGGGTGAGCGGCGGCGACAGGTAGAGATACCCGGGGAACGCCTCGCCCTTCGCATGCCACCAGCCCACGTCGTTGCCCACCCATGGAGATTCCACCTCGCGGGCGTGCGCATCCAACGCGTGCAGCCGGTCCGGGGACTCGAGCTCGGGGCCCCACAGGTTCAGATGCACGGGATGGAAGAGGACCGGGAGCGCGGCGCGCTTCGCCCAGAGCTCCGCGAACTGCGGCGCGTGCTGCCGGGCGTGGTCAATCGACAACGGCGCGCTGTATTCGACGAAGTCGATCAGCCCGGGACGCGCTTCGGCGAGTCGCCACGGGTTCGGCGGCACCGAGGGGTCGAGGTTGCTGGTGAGCCCCAGGCCCATCCAGGGCAGGGAGGCTTCGGGGAGGGACATGCGGCGCACCCTAACCTGCCGGCAGGCTTCGCCCTATGCGCCCGTTTCGAGACGAGCTCCCGCTGCAGCGCGCCGCACCTCCAGCAGGGGCGAGCTCCCGTCGATCGTCCAGCGCCCCCTGCGCGCCGGGAGGGTGACTGCTTCGGCGACGCGCACCAGGAAGTACGTGCGCGCCCACGGCTCCTGGCCCAGCTGCAGGGGGTGACGCTCTGGCGTCTGGTAGTCCACGAAGGAGAAGCCCCACTCGCGAAGACGCTCGTGGAGGGTCGCAGCCGCGACCTCGGCCGCCCCGTCGACGAACGAATGCAGGTCGACGGTGAAGAACGCCGCGCCCAGCGCGATCCCATGGAGCCCCGCGACCCGTCTCCCGCCCGACCAGCACTCGACCGAGTGGGCGTGCCCCATGCGGTGCAGGCGCAGCATGGCGTTCAGGAAGCTCGCGTCGGTCTCGGGGGCAGAGGCGCCGAGGACGTCCTCGAAGGCCCGGTCCACCGTGACGTCGAACCGGGAACGGACGAGCGCGTGGATCGCGTGCCGCGGCAGGCGCGCGCGGGAGAGGTCCACCACCTGCCGACGATCCGGCGCCAGCCACACCAGGGGGCTTCCCGCGCGGGCACAGGGGAACGTCCCGCTGGCGTACGCCATCAGGAGACGATCCGTTCCGAGATCGCCGCCCACTGCGGTGACGCCGTCCGAGCGCGACGTCAACGACAACGGAGGATCTGCGATGGAGGGGTCGAGGCGCGGCACGCCCTGGGAGATCAGGACCTCCTCCCGCACCCGCCGTTTGAATGACGCCCAGGCTTCACTCGCCGCCGACACGATGAGCCGCATGGTCGACCTCCCGGCGGGACTATGCCCACCGAGAAGGCGACCTTGAACCCGTACGCGGGGACGTCAGCCCTGCAGCTTCTTCTGCATTTCGAGGTGCGGCATGCCCGCTTCCTCGAACACCGCGCCCACCGGCACATAGCCGTGCTTCTTGTAGAACTCGAGCGCGTAGAGCTGGGCGTGGAGGATGATGCCGGTCACGTTGCGACGCCGGGCCTCCTCCTCGAGGGTGGCCATCAGCTTCGAGCCGATGCCCTCCTTGCGGTGCGACTGCAGCACGGCCATCCGGCCCACCTGCGCCCATTTGCCCTCCTCACCGGGAGGCGGCGATGGGAGCATTACCAGCCGCCCCGTGCCGATGGCGTGTCCGCCTTGAAACGCGAGGATATGGAATGCGTTCGCGTCCTCCGCGTCGCGTTCGACGGTCTCTGGGACGTGCTGTTCCTCGATGAAGACGACCTCGCGGATCGCAAGGGATTGGAACAACTCTCCCTCGTTGCGAACCGGCGCGATCGTGACTTCTGATCGGGTTGATTCCATCGCCATACCGGGGGCCACCCTACCGGAAAAGGTGGGGACCCGACAGGGTGAAACGAAGTGCCCCTGTGCTAAAGGCAGGCGGGCATGGATCCGGCGGGTCAGAGCGCGGAGGCGCCTCCTCAGGCAGGCGTACAGGCCGCAGGCGCCGTCCCGCTCATCGGCTTCTACGTCCTCTACTTCGCGTCGACTGGAATCATCCTTCCGTTCCTGCCGGCGTACTTCAAGAGCGCCGGATTGAGCGGCGCGCAGATCGGGATCCTGCTCGCGCTTCAGCCGACGTTTTCGATGTTCGCTCCGCCGCTCTGGGGCTGGATCGCCGACCGCTTTGGACGTCCGGATAGGGTGCTGTCGGTGATCGCGAGCGGAGCGGCGCTGGGCTTCCTCCCCCTCGCCTTCGCGCGATCGTTTCCGGCCTTCCTGGTGGCGATGGCCGGTTACGCGTTCTTCGCCTCGTCGATCACCACGCTGCTCGACAGCATGGCGCTGCACCGGGTGTCGCTGGTGGGCGGCACCTATGCGCGCATCCGCATGTTCGGATCGATGGGCTTCGTCGTCTCCACCACCGCGTTCGGATTGGCCGTCGCCCAGGTCGACCGACGGGCGGTGTTGGTCCCGCTCGCGTTGATCAGCGCGTACGCGCTGTGGAGCTTCGGCATCCGCGCTCGGTCGGCGAAGGTGCCTCCGCAACATCCTCTCGCGGCGCTCGGGCTGCTCCGGTACCGGGACCTCGCGCTGATGCTGGCCGCGTCCGCGCTGCACTGGATCGCCTGCGCCCCGTATCACGCGGTGTTCGGGATCCATGTGCTGGCGATCGGACTCGAGCCATGGGTGGTCGGCGTCTCGGCCGGGCTTGGAGTGGGGGCGGAGATCGCCGCCATGTACTTCTTCCCCCGGCTGGCGAAGGTGATGGCGCCTCGGCACATCCTGGTCGCGTCCTTCGCGATCTCGGCGCTGCGGTGGCTGGGCATGTCGCTCGTGACGAGCGCGCCGGCGCTCCTCGCGCTCTCGCTCCTCCACGGGTTCTCCTTTGGAGCCTTCTACATCGCCGGAGTCACCTACGTGGCCCGCCGCGTCCCCGACGCGATGAGGGCCAGCGGACAGGCCCTGATGGTCTCGGTGACCTACGGGGTGGGTGGGTTGATCGGGTATCTCGGCGCGGGGAGCGGGTACGAGTGGCTCGGCGGCTTCCGCCTGTTCGGCGTGGCTGCGGCGGTGGAGCTCCTGCCGATGCTCCTGATCCTCGGGGTCCGCGAGGCGAGCGTCACCCGCACCGCCCTCGAAGCGCAGATCGCGCGGCCGTCCTGACCCACGACGTGTTCGACGCCTCCGGCTGGTTTCGTTAGTCTCGGCCCATGCGAGCGCCCCTCCTCTTCTGCACGCTGCTCCTCGCGTCCGGCATCGCCCACGCCCAGGCGGATGCCTTCTTCGGCTCCGGCAAGCCGCCGGTGTTCGTCGAGCAGGATCTCGATCGCCGGTTCGCCAAGTCCCGCGTCGCCCGCGGACTGTCCCAGGGAACCGAGGACGCGAACTGCGTCCACCTGTTGGGGGGACTGTTCACGGTGCTCGCGGAGACCGCGCCGACGCTTCACCAGCGCGACGAGAACTTCTACCTGGACCCGACGCTGATCCACGCGCTCAACACCCAGCTCTCCAACCCGCAGTTCCCCGGGAGCGCCTACCTGGCCTCGATGGTTCGCCGCGTGTGGATCGACGGCAAGCTGCCGCCGCAGTGGCTCGAGGTCGCGCGCGAGCTCAACCAGACCGTGCGGATCATCGATCTGGCGAAGCTTCAGCTGCTCGCCGACGGCGTGAAGCCGATCGACAGCTTCTATTTCAGCTTCCCCGCGCTTCAGGAGCGCTACGAGATCGAGGTGAAGCGGGCCAACTCCGTCGCGAAGGGCACCGCCGTCCTCGCCTTCCGCGACGCCTATGTCGATCGCGAGGTGGCCTGGGGCGGGCTCACCCTCGTGGACATCGCCCCCGCGAAGAAGAAGGGGCGCAAGGGCAAGGCGACGTCCGAGGAGGAGAACGTGTTGATCGCACGGCTCCACTACGTCCCGCCCGATCCGGTCGATCAGTCGCTGATGCCGGCGATCCTCGGAGGGAGGAGGAAGCCGAAGCCGGTGGTGTTCGAGGCGCGGCTGTCGCCACAGCAGTACGTCGACCTCGATCGGGTCCCCAAAGGCAAGCGGCTCCTGGTCCGAGGCCGCTTCTGGGAGATGAACGACGCGCTCACGAAAATCGAGCTCCGGAACGCGGTGCTGTTCGAGGACCGGGACTGGTCGAAGGGCGTACTCCTGGCGGACCCCGCCGCCGTCGCCCGATGCCACATGGCGGTGAACGAGCTCGCCGGGATCGCCCCCATCCAGCCCGGAGGGTTCGGCGACAGACGTTAGTGCCGTCCCGTAAGATGGACGGTTCCAGCACTCCCAGGGTCTGGAATTCCGGGTGGTTGAGGCGTGGCATGGCTTCTGCTTGAGCTCCGGCTCATGTCACACGAGAGCTCGACCCGAGTGAATGGTTCGGACCGCCGCGAGCCGCCCGACCGGAAGAAGTCCCCAGAGAAAGAGTTCAAGTCGGTGCTGAAGGAGTTGAAACCTTCGGACCGTCGG
>JBAWAM010000258.1:0-1581 GCA_049589315.1 Myxococcaceae bacterium | reverse complement strand
CGGCGCCATACCCGCAGTCTTCTGGAGACGATCGGCGCGGCCATCCGCGCGGTCTTTGCGGCCAGCTTCATCACCGCGGTGATCCAGTTCGGGCTCGGCTGGGCGGCCTTCGCGATCGTCGGAGTGCCCTACGCCCTGCCGCTCGCCGCGATCATGGCGTTCTTCTCGTTCGTCTTCTCGCTCGTGCCGGTCCTCGGCTCGGGGCTCGTCTGGGTGCCGGTAGGGGTCGGCCTGGTCATCGGGGGACGCCCGGCGGCCGGCATATTCATCCTCGCGTGGGGGCTGCTGGTGTTGGGCTCGGTCGACAACGTGGTCAAGCCGCTCTACGCGAAGAGCGCGCTCCAACTTTCCCCACTGCTGGTGTTCGTGACGCTGTTCGGCGGCATCGCAGTGCTCGGGCCGATCGGTGCGTTGATCGGCCCCCTGGTCGCCGCGCTCGCCGCGGCGTTCCTCCGGATCTGGACCACGGAGTTCCTCGAGGATTCGGAGCCCTTGCCCCGAGCGCCTCCGCCCACCACGCCTCCCCGACGTCCGTGGCTCCTCGAGAGGCTGCGGCGCCGTGAGGCGTAGAGCTCCGGTAGTCGGCGTTCTCGCTGATGTACTCCTGTGTGCGGTCTGCGCCGAGCACCTCGGTCGAGGCGTCGCCCATCCCCAGCTCCACCGTCTCCTCCACGCACCGCTCGTGCGGGGGGAACCGGATGGGCGGGCGGAAGGTCATGCCGTCCGGGGGCGGAGCCGACTGGTAAGCCGACGCCCCGGGCGAGCCGCGCGTCCGGCGCACCGGAGACGCGAACCCGCTATCGTCGACGCGCGAGGTTCGTCACACCGAGCGCGACGGAGAGCCGCTGTCCGTCGTGGTTGCCACCCGGACCTATGAGGCGACTCCGGACGAGGTCTGGGATGCGCTCACGAATGCGGAGCGAATTCCGGGGTGGTTCCTACCCGACTCGGGCGCGCCGCCGCTGGGCGGGCGCTACCCTCCCGCAACGACGACGCCACAGCAGGAAGAAGAACATCACCTTCAGGCCGACGAGCGGCGTGGGGTGCAGCATCCCCCAGACGAGGCCCACCGAGAGGAAGCCGTTGTAGACGCCCTGGTTCGCCGCGAGCACCCGCGTCGCCTCAGCGCGTTCGGGGCTGTTGCGGAAGACCTTGAGGCCCAGGGGCCGGGTCCAGAGGAAGGACTCGAGCACGAAGAAGTACGCGTGCTCGAGCGCGACGAGCCCCACCAGGGCGAGGGCGAGGGCGAAGGCGTGCTTTGTGCGCGCCACCCTGGCACCCGGCTCCGGGCCGTCTCCTCAGCGCCCTTCGCCCGGGTGTGCTCCGCTGGCCTGCGGGACACAACTCGCAAGAGTACCTGTGGGAACGACTGCCGGAGGGGACCGCCTCGCGCGTGCTTACGGCTTCGCACGTCGACGCCTTCCTCAGCCTCTGTCGCTCGGTGCCGCGAGCACTGCCGGGTCCGAGCAGGTCGCCCCACCCTCTCGAGGGTCACCTCTGGAGGGAGAAGTCCCGGGTGACGCGGAGGGCGCTCCATGCGACAGGGCACCGGAGTCGCGTCGTCCTGCTCCTCCGGAGGAC
>JBAWAM010000257.1:0-9243 GCA_049589315.1 Myxococcaceae bacterium | reverse complement strand
CGTGGTGGCGCCCTCGGGCGACCCGCTCCCGCTCGCCCCACAGGAGGACGGCTCCGTGATGGTCGGCCCCGTGACCGAGCCGGGCGTGCATCGCGTGCTGGATGCGCAGAAGCAGCCGCTCGCGGATCTGGACTTCGCTGCCGTGCTGGATCCCGGCGAGAGCGATCTCACCCGGCTCGATCGTGATGCGCTGGAAGCGTGGTTCGGGGAGGCCACGGTGAAGCACGCCGGGATGGCAGGAAGCGAAGCGCCCACGGTTCCGATCTGGACGTGGCTCATCGTCGCCGCTGCCGTCGCGTTCTTCCTCGAAGGGACGCTGCTGAGGAAGTGAGCAGGCAGCTACGGCGTCCAGCGAATCTCGTTCGTGCCAGCACCTCACTTCGAACTCGCTGCCCTTCACGACATTTGTCAAACCGTCACTGTTGAGCGGCTTCCATGTTGACCTCCGTCAACCCGTGTGACTTTTCCGGGCATGAAGGAGACCTCCTCGATGGCTGGACATGACGCCACCCGCTCATCGACGACGGAGGGCTTGCCCATTGCCCCCTCACTGGGTCCGGGGCTGGCCAGCGTGCTTCAACCTCGCGAGGTCGAACCGGTCGACCGACGCATCGTCTTGATGAGCGCGCTCGCAGTCGCGCTCGCGCTGGCTGCTGCGGCGGTCGCGCGACTGCTCACCTGGCTCATCCTCCTCATCACCAACGTCGCCTGGTACGGCCGACTCTCGCTCGAAGAGGTCGGGCCCGCCGGCAACACGCTCGGGGTGGTCGGTGTCCTCGTGCCGGTGGTGGGCGCGCTGATCGTGGGGGTGATGGCCCGCTATGGTTCCAGGGCCATCCGCGGACACGGCATCCCCGAGGCGATGGAGCAGGTCCTCACGAATCAGAGCCGCATCCCCGCCCGAGTCACCTTCCTCAAGCCGCTCTCCTCTGCCATCGCGATCGGGACCGGTGGTCCCTTCGGCGCGGAGGGGCCGATCATCGCGACCGGCGGCGCGATGGGCTCGGTCCTCGGCCAGTGGTTCCACATCACCGCGGACGAACGCAAGACGCTCCTCGCTTCAGGCGCCGCAGCGGGCATGTCCGCCACGTTCGGCGCGCCGGTATCTGCAGTCATCCTGGCGATCGAGCTGCTGCTCTTCGAGTTCCGGCCTCGCTCGGTGATTCCCGTCGCGCTCGCAACCACCACCGCCGCCGCAGCGCGCTGGACCTTCGAAGGCATGGGGCCCATGTTTCCGATCCCCGAGGTCGTCGCTCCCGACTTCGCCGCGGTCTGGGTCTACATTTTCGTCGGCGCGGTGATGGGGATCGCATCGGTGTTCGTGACGCGCTCCGTCTATTGGATTGAGGATCAGTTCGAACGACTGCCCATCCATTGGATGTGGTGGCCGGCAGTGGGCGCGGTGGCGGTGGGGGTGGCGGGACTGATCGCGCCGAAGACGCTCGGCGTCGGCTACGACAACATCACCGACATCCTGAACGGGCACATGCTCGGAGCCGGCCTCGCGCTCTTCATCGTGATGAAGTTCGTCTCGTGGTCGATCGCGCTGGGCAGTGGAACCTCGGGAGGCACCCTGGCGCCGTTGTTCACGATCGGCGGCGGACTCGGCGCGCTTCTCGGCGTGGGACTGCACGCACTCTTTCCGTCGGCAGCGTTGGACCCCCGCATCGCCGCGCTGGTGGGCATGGCGGCCCTCTTCGCGGGCTCCTCGCGCGCGCTGCTCACCTCGGTAGTGTTCGCCTTCGAGTGCACCCTGCAGCCGCTGGGGCTGCTGCCCCTGCTCGGAGGCTGCACCGCCGCGTATCTGTTCTCGTCGTTGCTGATGCGGACTTCGATCATGACGGAGAAGATCGTCCGCCGCGGCGTGCGTGTGCCGTTCGAGTACAGCGCGGACTTCTTCCAGCGCGTGACGACGAAGCAGGTCGCGACCCGCCCGGTCGTCGGTCTGAAGGCGTCGCAGACCGTCGCCGAGGTTCGGAGCTGGCTCGCCAGCGGCACCTCCGACACCTCACATCAGGGATACCCGGTCATTGATGACGAGGGGATCGCGCTAGGAGTGCTCACCCGGCGCGACCTGCTCCGCGATGGCCTTGATCCGCACTCGCCGGTGTCCAGCTTGATTCATCGCCCGCCGGTCGTGGTCTTCCCCGACAGCACCTTGCGAGAGGCGACCGACCACATGGTCGGCGAGAACATCGGCAGACTTCTGGTGGTCGAGCGCGCCGCACCGCGAAAGCCGATCGGAATCGTCACTCGGAGCGATCTGCTGCGGGCACATGCGCCCCGGCTTCAGGCAGAGCTCGAGCGCACCGGCAGGATTCGCCTTGCCCTCCCTCCGATGTGGATCCGCTGGGTGAAGCCGGAACCGCCCAGGTAGCGCGTGTTCGCTAGCCGGCTGCGCGCCAGCCGCGCGCCTCCCTGTTCGCGTGGGTCGTGCCGGCGCGGCCTTCCCACTTGTCAGCACGCGTCATCGTGCCGAAGACACTCGGCATACGTGGTGAACTGACGGGTGCATGGCCCGGGAGCGTGAGCCGCCACCCACGGCGGCGGGGGCTGTTGGCGTGGACTTTCCCTTCAGGAATCTCGTCTTCGAGGGAGCGGGTGTCCGCAACTGCGCCTACGCAGGCGCGCTGCTCGCGCTCGAGGAGTACGGCGTCTTCGAGCAGGTGAAGCGGGTTGCAGGGACGTCCTCCGGGGCGATCGCCGCCACCCTCGTCAGCGCGGGCTACTCACCGCCAGAGATCCGGCAGGCCATGCTGGACCTGGACTTCGCCCGCATCCGTGATGGCAAGCCGCTCACCGGACCGGCTCATGGTCGAGTTCGATACAAGCGCCTCCAATCGGAGAAGCGCGGATGGTGCTGAAGGTCCTTGAGATCCGGGTCGACGTCGAGCCAGCTGCGCCGGTCCGTCGTCAAGGCGCCCTTCGTGTCGCGCGCTGCAAGCCGCAGGGCCGATACGGCGCGCTGCGCCCAGTGGTCCTCCGCGCTGTGATCGGTCTCCGCCGCGCACAATGAGAGGCACTGGGCGTAGAAGCACCCTATGACGTAGTACGCCAGCCCCCGCCACCCGCCGCCGCTTTGCGAGGTGTGAGCGAGCTCCCGCTCGATGCCCTCGATCGCTCTCAGCCTGCGGAGCAGCCGCCGGATGTGGCGCCTGTGCCCGCTCACCTCTCCGCACGCGAGCAGTGTCGTGGCCCGGTCGAGCTTTCGCCCCGACGCCAGTTCATCGCCCAGGACGCGCAGTACTTCGGCCGTGCAGTGCCTCGACGCGGTGACGGCGGGCGAGGACAGCTGGAGCTCCACGCAGTGCCGCGCAGCGACGATGGACCGCTGAAACGCGACGCGCTCCCGCCAGGGGCGCATCATCGTCATCCAGAACCAGCGGCGTTCTGGGAGGTTGAACGACCATCGAAGGACGTCCAGGTTGATGGCTCGAGACATCCACCGGAGTATCGAGGCCGATGCCTCGAGCGATGACTGCACCATGGTCGATCGATCGACCGCGACCTGGTTTCGGGTGAGGAGGCGGAGCTCCATGCTTCGGGGCGCGCGGATGGCGGACAGGGCATGTTCCAGCCGCTGCAGCCCCCGCTTGCGCACGTCGCTTTCAGTGGGCACCCACCACTCGGCGTTGCTGAGGGCCGCCGCCAGCCGGTACCAGCACACCAGGAGGTGCGGGTAGCGCGCGAGCAGCTCGGCGTAGATCTCGATGGCCTGAAGCAACAGGCTCTGCCCTTTCGCTCTGGAAGCGGTGTCGGGCGCGGGCTGGGCGAGCAGGTGCAATCCCTCGAACTCGAGGAGCTCGGCGCGATGGAAGAGGGGATACGCCGTCGTGGGGCTTTGCCTCGCGGCCATGATGAAGAGCTCGGAGGCCTTGCGCTCCGGGCTGCCGGTCTGCTGCTCCTTGTTCCGCTGGAAGGTGGCCGTCTCCCGCTCCTTCATGAGGTGCATGGCCCTCCAGTAGCTGCGTAGAGGCATCCCATCGCGGCCTGCCAGACAACCCACTCGGGTAGATACCGGCAGTTATAGAAGGCGGCAGTGACGATGGCGTACGAGGCGAGCTCGACCGCCTCGTGATCGGTTCTTCCCCAATACGTATCGACCAGGACGAGCTCGCCCGTGCGGCTGTCCGTCACCTGCACCCGCACTCCCTGCTCGTCCTGCTTCCTTTCGGATGGACCGCGAAGCACTGCCCCCTTCACCTGGAGGTTGTGGGGCACGGCCGTGAGGTGCAGCACGCCTCCGATGGACTTCAGGACCGACGTGAACCGGTCCGTTCCGGGCAGCTCCATCAATCTCTGCGAATACATGGGCTGCCCGCCAGGAATCGGAGACGGCGTATGGAAGGCAGACTTGTAGAAGCCCTCCTCGAGGAGTCGCTCGAGATCGGCTCTGCGCTTGCCGTCTTGATCGTTGATGACACCCACGGTGATCGTTCTTGGCTCGAAGCTCGCGTTGAATGACGCGAACGAGCGATAAGCCGCCACTGCAGCAGCCACGAGCAGCGCGGCCACCGCGATCGAGGCGGGCGCGCCGATGTCCGCTGCCATCACCTCGATCCGATCGACGAGAGCCGTCCCTCCGCCACCCGCCTTGAGCGCCCCGGCAATCAGGGACGCGAAAAGGAGTGCGGTCGAGAGGTGGAAATAGCGGCGGGAGAAATGTCGCGCGGCCAGGTACAGCAGTGAGAAGTCGATCAGCAGGACCGGGAGCCAGGGCGCGAGCCATGTGAGGCCGGCGAGGACTGGCCTGTCTTTGGGTGGGGCATCGAACACCCCGGTCATCTCTTCGAGGAGATCCCAGTTCCAATGTTTGCGGTCGAGGACCCAGGCGAAGAAGGACGCGAGCAGGTGCGCCAGCCCGAGGCCGAGGGTGGTGGACAGGATGGCGATGGGAACCGTCGGCCACCCTCGCGCAAGGAACGAGGTCACTCCTCCTACCCGGCGCGCGAGAGCGGAGGGCCAGAAGGCGAACGCAAGGGTGACTGCACCGACGAGGAGAAAAAGGCCGACGCCCCACACCAACACGGAGAAGTGCGAAAACGGCTCGAGCACCTGCTGCAGGGTTCCGTGCATCAGCGTCACTCCACGACGGACCGACGGAGCCCCGGGCCGCAGGTTCCGCTCGCGATTCATCCTGAGCATGGGCGCCCTCCAGCGCCCCGGCCACTTCCGGCGAGCAGCGTCTGATCACTCGCGCGCTCGAGGAGATGCTCCCTTGAGTGCAGCCCAGGCGGCAGGTCCCCGAGTGCTGGGGCGAGCAGATGCGCCAGGTGGAGGAGACCATTCGCCAGGAGCTCTCCCTCTTGCGTGAGGACGTGGTGGCAGTCGGCCATGAGTGTGTTGGGTTAAGCGCCAGCTTGGCTCGATTGAGCCGGCGCGGGATGCCCGCGCTCGTGCTGCTGGTCACGCGCGAGGCCAAGCTCGATTTGGTGTTCCCCGAGGTGAAGCGCGTGTCCGCCGAGCTCGTGCACCTCGTTTAGTCGAGGTTCAGGTGACCGCCTCGTGGTTTGCCCTGCCATGTTGGTTCCCGAAATCGGGATCGTGAGCCGGTTCCAGAGCTTGGGTTCACTTCCTTGCGACTTTCGGGAACGACGGTGGCAGTTCCCCATCAGGCCGCGACCCTGGATCGGGCGGATTCGTAGGGCCAGGAAGAGACCACGCTCTCGCCGCCGGCCACGGAACCGTTCCCGTGCAGTTGCTTCATCTGGCACATTGCTTCGGCGGTATGGCTAGGATTTCGGCCGTGCCTCACCTCATCTTCAGAGCGCTACTTCGGTTGCTGCCTACTGAGCTCGGCGGCAGGCGCAGCCCGATCCACAGCAGCTATCACCCGAACTGGAACCTCGGACTGAAATGGCACGGGGCGCTGAGCCTCAACGGCGGCCAGGTCTTCCTCGAAGGCCGCGAAGAGCTCGCGCCAGGAGCGGAGGCGACGATACGGATCGAGCCGGCGATCTCACCAGAATTGTGGGGCGGCGTTGCGGTTGGAGCTGTGCTTCCGATGCACGAAGGTAGCCAGGTCGTCGGCTACGCCGTGATCCTGGAGGTCCTATCGCGGGCAGAACACCTCACGCCCGAGGTGGCAGCCTTCGTCCATCAGGCGGCTCAGTTCTGCGAGTTCGTCGAGAAGGCTTCGGAACTTCCGATGGGGGCACGGCTCCGCCGCACGCGCGAGCGCATGCTCAAGTTGTACGAGGCCGGCGCGAATCTACCTCACGTCCAGTGGCCCGACGGAGTCGAGGGCGGGCCCAGGCCCGAGCCCCCCAGAGACTGGGTCGGGTTCGAGAAGTTCGACATCTACTGGGAGGTGTTCGACCCGTACGAAGAGAGCGCACCGGTTGCGGGTTCCCTTTCCGATGACGTCCTGGACGTCTACGCGGATGTGCGACGTGGACTCGAGCTCTGGCAAAGACGCGACGTCGACAGAACTGCGGCGGTCTGGGAGTGGCGGTTCTCATTCGACACGCACTGGGGCGACCACGCGGTCGACGCTCTTCGAGCGCTTCATCGCGCGTGTCGTGACGCGTAAGGGCTGCGGAATAGGCTTCAGAGGGAGAACGCCGGTGCCGAGCCCGTTCTGAATACCGCCACCAACACACGCCGCCGCATCTCTGCCCCGCGCATGTTCAACCGGAACCTGGGTGCTGCGGCGCGACTGCCCGAGTTGGTGGCAACGATGAACGATCATCCGAACGTCCTCGTGGTGGGAGCAGGCGCCGTCGGGCAGGTTCTTGGCAATCATCTGCTCCGGGCGGGTGCCAGCGTCACCTTCCTGGTTCGAGAGATGTACCAAGACAGCGTGCGAATTCGACCTGTTCCGGTTGCACCTGTTCGGCTCACCGGTGCCCATTCGAGTCGAAGGCTTCAACCTGATCGGCAGTGCGGACGAGGTGGCAGCGCAGCTTCGATCAGATCTACGTCGCCGTCCCCTCTCAGGCGCTCGCCGGACCGCGGCTGTCCGAGCTCGCGAAGGTTGCCAGCGACGCGACCTGGATCTCGGTTCAACCGGGACCCGATGATCGCCTGGCGCTGCTGAACGCGGGCGTACCTCCGCAGAGGTTGATCTCCGGATGCTCTCGTTGGTGGCCTATCCTGCGCCGCTTCCCGGTGAGTGGAAGATCGCGGGCTCCGGCATCGCGTTCTGGAATACACCGTTGGCGAGCACGTTGTTTTCGGGCCCGAGCGACTAGCTCGATCCGGTGATGGAGCTGCTGGTCGCGAAGTTCTCCGAATACGCCGCCTTCGGCGTTCGTCAGTACTGGCTCGTTGATCCCGATGCGAGGGCGATCGAAATCTTCGAGCTCGCGCCGGATGGTCGTTACATCTCCAGCTTCGCGGCAAGCGGTGGACGGGTCAGGGTGCCCGGCTGCGAAGGGCTGATTCTGGACCTCGCCTCGCTATGGCGCGAGCTGTAGGATCATGCGGCGGATTGACGCGAGGCACTCAGAGCGCGCCTGCCTCCTCCGGCCCATCGGCGTGAGTCGCACGGCACATCGCGCGGGACGCTTCGCCTGCTTGCCCCGCGAGCCGCGTGCCTTGTGCAAGAGGCGGGTGCGACATTCGCTCAGGTCCTCTACAGTGCGCCTCCATGAAGCGACTGGTATTCCTCCTCGCCGGGCTGGCCCTGGTCTCCGGATGCAAGCGCGAAGCCCCCTCGGAGAGCCCCTCACCTGCCAGCGCGGAGGCGCTGGCCGATCGCGGAACGCCGGTGGTCGACGAGCCGGTGGTGGATGAGATCGTCGAAGCCGCGCTGCCGTCCTCGAAGGTCGAAGCCGCGCTGGTGCAGAAGTACCTCACGTACCGAAAGCAGGTCGTCGAGCGCGCGCGGAAGATCCTGGAGACGATGCGCGCGGCGGATGCCGGGGTGAAGACTGCGGCGAACTCACGCATTGCCGGATCGGTCCGGGCACAGCAGGCCACCGAGTCCTGGGGCGAGCAGATGCGCCAGGTGGAGGAGACCGTGCGGAGTGAGCTTTCCCTCTCGCGCGAGGACGTGGTGGCGGTCGGGCAGGTCACGGCCGAGGTGCTGGCGGCGCGGCAGATCTGGCGGGTGAGCGGAGGCGACGAGGCGGTGGTCGCGGCGCGGGCCGAGCTGGAGAAGCTGCCGAAGGCGGAGCGCGCGAAGGCGGAGAAGCGCCTGGAGACGAAGGCCGCAGGGTTCGTGCAGATGCGCGACGCCCAGTCCGCGCGCAAGCGGTTCGGCGACGCTGCGGTGGACGCGGTGCTCCAGCACGAGGACGCGCTGATCAGCGTGCAGCGCGAGGGATCGAAGATCATGGCGGGCGTGTACTGATGCGAAGCGAGCTCTACCGGCAGTGCGCGCGGATGTTCATGGTGGGATTCCCCGGGAAGCGCCCGGATCCCGAGTTCCTCGCGCTGGTCGATGACGGGCTGTTCGGAGCGATCCTGTTCAAGCGGAACGTGGGCACCGCCGCCGAGACCGCCGCGCTGTGCCGGGAGATCAAGACGCGCGCAGGACGCCCGTTCATCCTCTCCGTTGATCAGGAGGGCGGTCGGGTCGCGCGTCTTCGCGGCGAGCCATTCACCGAGCTGCCCCCGATGCGCACGCTTGGAAGCGGCGACGAGGCCCTCGTCGAGCGCGCGGGCCGCCTACTCGCGCACGAGCTCCGCGCGATCGGCTTCGATTGGGACTTCGCGCCGATCCTCGACGTGGACACCAACCCGGCGAATCCGGTGATCGGCGACCGCGCGTTCCACCGTTCGCCCGAGGTCGTGGCGAGACTCGGCGTGGCGCTGGCCCGCGGGCTCGAGGCGGGCGGCGTGGCCTCGTGCGGGAAGCACTTCCCCGGCCACGGCGACACCTCGCAGGATTCCCACCACACCCTGCCGAGACTCCCCCACTCGATGGAGCGGCTCCGCTCGGTGGAGCTGGTGCCCTTCCGCGCATACGCGCAGGCAGGGCTGGCGTCGCTGATGACCGCGCACGTGATGTTCGATGCGATTGACCCGCAGGTTCCGGCGACGATGAGCCCCGCGGTGCTCGACGGCGTGCTCCGACGCGAGCTCGGGTTCGACGGCGTGCTGGTGAGCGACGATCTCGAGATGAAGGCGATCGCCGACAACTATGGGATAGGTGAGGCGGCGGTGCTCGGTGCGATCGCCGGGGTCGATTTGTTCCTCGTGTGCCACCGCGCCGCCATCCAGCGTGAGGCGATCGAGGCGCTGGTGCACGCGGTCGAGTCCGGACGGATCGCCCGCTCGCGCATCGAAGAGGCGAAC
>JBAWAM010000256.1:0-2390 GCA_049589315.1 Myxococcaceae bacterium | reverse complement strand
GTCATGAGCGGCCTCACTTCATGTTCCGGAGTGCGTTCATCGCGATGTCGGACTGCATCTTCGAGATGTTCGAGAGCATCGTCATGATCTGATTCATCATCGACGCGATGGACTGGGCGCGCCGTGTGAGTTCATTCATGCGAGTCTCGATCTCCTTCTGGAGCTTGGTATTCCCTTCGGCCTGGCCGTAGAGCTCGCTGAGTCGGCTGATCTCCGACTCGGTCCACCCGAGCAGGTTGTTCATGTTTGCGGCTGCGCCATCGAGGGTCTTGTCGTTCGAAGGCGCAGGAATCGGCGTCATCTCCTTGAACTTCTTCTCGAGGTCGGTTTCCGAGGTGCCAGACTCCTTGGGAGGATTGGTGGAAGATCCGCCGGGGGGCCTTGCGGTGTTCGAGGAATCCGACGGCGGGGGCCCGTTGGTACCATTGGTGGAGGCTGCGCTTTCCTGCGCCTGCTTCTCCATCGCCTGGATCTCTCCCTTCGTCGCTGCGATGAAGGCGCGGAGTTCGCCCTCGGTGAGCAGGTCGTCGCCATCGGCATCGATCAGTGAGAATAGCCGCGGATTGTCCAGCAGGAGGCGCGCTGCGTGATAGCCCCTGGAACTCGGATCCTTGGCGGCATCCTCGATGTTCGCCATGTTGATCTTGCCGTCGCCGAGGCCGTGCTCGAACCACCCGCCGAACTCCTCGTCGATGAAATACAGTCCCTGGCCGTTCTCCAGCTTCTGGGCCGCGTCCAGAAGCTTCTTCTTGTCCTGATAATCAGGGTCCTTCTTGAGCTCCTCGAGCGGGTCCTTGGCGTACCCGGGCGCATCGCAGTTGGTCGACCCGCGTGCTCCGCTCGTAGGATCGCTGGCGTTCGTGCCATTGGGAGCCTGCGACCCAGGATCTTCAGAAACCTGGTTGCCGTACGCCTTCACAAGAGCAGCTAGCTCCTTCCTTGAATCTAGCTTGATCGCGCTATGGTCGTAGTCCATCCGAATGTTTGTCGTCTCGACACGCATCTTCTGCTCCTCCAGGGTTGTGGGCGATTGCCCGTAACGCGGGGGCTAATGTGCAGGGATCGCGCCGACCCTCAGACCACGCGGTTTCGCGGGGTTAGACGGATTGGCCCGTCTACGGGCAGAGACCTCGGTGTCTTTGGCGGGATGGCGACCTCAACAAGGGATGTCGACTCCTGAGGCGATTGCGCTCCTCGGTTCTAACGACATCAGTGGTGAGCAATCACAGTCGGATGCGATTGGCGGTGACCCCCGGACCTGCTTGGAACCCGGACTGGTGCTGCCCGTCCCGGTAGCTGGATGGCGTGTCCATGGGCCAGGACTTCAGACTGGACCGGGAACGATGAGGTTGTGAGATTACGCGAAGTTGTGCGCCGAGCTTCGCTGGCTCCCGCCTTGCTACCTCGCCGTCCGATCCCTTCATGGAGGAAGGCATGCGAGTCGGCAGCAAGAGTGGTGGAGCCAGCATCTCTGAAGACTGGAGCTACGAAAGCAGCGAGACGAAGCGCTCCGAGCCAAGCGGAATTGCACACAGCGGCAATCGAGTGGAGTCATGCGGAGACGAGCAGTTCGCGCCGTCGAGCAAGGCGGATGGCGCGTCAGACCCCCTCTCGACGCTCTGTGCCGGAGTGTTCGCTCTGCTCGGGAGCCGTGCAAGTGAAGGCCAGTCGCGTCAGGACGGCGGGGGAGGTGAGCTCCAGCTACTTCTCAGCTTCATCGCAAACATTGTTTCGCAAATGCGCACCGATGAAGCACAAGGGGGGAAGACGGACGAACTGGTCGGAGTAGCGCTCGATTCCGTTGGCAAGTACGCGCAGCAGCAGCCCGAAACCGAGGTCTATCGAAGCGAGAGCCATGGTCGCAACGAGGAGACTCACCGCGAAACCGAGAGGGAGTCCCGGTATGGCGTCCGGGCGAGCTCTCAAAGTGCGGTCAGCGTCGGTCCGTCTGGCGTGACTGCGTCGGGAGGATTTGACGCACGCGTTGGCATCGGCGTGGAGGGCTCGGGACGTGTATCGGGTTCCGCTGGTACCGCGTCTGGGAGCTATCGCGCAGGAATCGAAGCACGCGTGAGCGGCCAGGGAGAAGCCCAGATTGGCCCGGACGGGGCGAGGCTTAGCGGAAGCCTCTATGCGGGTGCGGTCGCGGAAGCGGAGGTCCAGGGTCGCCTCGAATCGAACCCAATCGTCACCGTCGGAGGCTACGACGTAAAGGCAGAGGCGGCAGGGCGCGCGAATGCGAAAGCAGGCGCCTATGCGACAGCTGAGGGGGAGGCAGTCATCTCGTATGCACCTCCGGAAGTTGCTGTACAGGCTGAAGCGGGAGCTTTTGCCGGAGCACGTGCCAGCGTCGATGCCGAGGCCGGTATCGGGCCTGCCAAGGTTCAGGG
>JBAWAM010000255.1:0-30569 GCA_049589315.1 Myxococcaceae bacterium | reverse complement strand
CGGGGGGCGCCGGGGGTACGGCGGCGGTCGTCGCCGGAGCAGGATCCTTCGCTGACGTCCCGCCC
The DNA here is from genome assembly GCA_049589315.1 of Myxococcaceae bacterium. Taxonomy (GTDB): domain Bacteria; phylum Myxococcota; class Myxococcia; order Myxococcales; family Myxococcaceae; genus JBAWAM01. The sequence goes on along the minus strand of JBAWAM010000255.1, from coordinate 30,504 downwards.
GGCGGCTTCGGCGCCTGCTTCGGGGGAAGCTCCCTGCCCGGGTACGAGATGAGCTCCTCGTTGGCCCCCTGGGCGCGGGCCACGGAGATCACCGGAGGCTCCATCGAGATGTCGGCGAAGGCGAGCTCGTCCGGGTCCTTCCAGGGGTTGTGGATGGCGAGCTGGGTCGCCGCGAGGCCCGCCCCAATCGCCAGGACGAGCGCGACGCCGCCGATCAGCGTGAGCCGCAGGTTGCGTCGACGCGCCTGCTGAACGCGGTCCTTCGCGTCGGCCAGGTCCACCCTTCGCTTCGCCTCGGCCTTGGCCCAGTGGATCTTGAAGAAGTCCACCTGTGCGAGCGGCTGGAACTCGGAACTGCCCATCGGAGAGATTTCCGAGCGCCCGTCGAGCACGCCTTCGAAGAGCAGCTCAACGATCTTCGTGGCCGGTACGGGTCCGATGACCAGCCCCTCCTGAAGGAAGAGCCAGTCACCACCGCTTGTGCCGAGATCGACGCCGAGGTTTTTTCCTGCCATGGGGGCCGTCGGCATCTTACCGGGCGCCGCGTTGGACACAATCAAGGGAAGGCTCGACGTGAAGGGAGCTCGCTGTGCAGCGTGGATCTGGTACCGCGGCGATCGCTTCCGCGGGTTCCAGACCCAGCCGGGCGGGCAGACGGTCCAGCAGGCGCTGCTGGACGCCCTCGCTCGCGCCGGCGTCCGCGCGACGCTCTCTGCGCCCGCCGGCCGGACCGATCTCGGCGTACACGCCCGCATGCAGGTCTTGTCGTTGCGGCTTCCCGCGGACGTGAATCGCGACGAGCTCGCGTCACGGCTGTCCCCCGCGCTTCCCGAGCGGGCGATCGGGTTCGTCAGCGTCAAGCCCTCGCCTGCCGCTTTCCAGGCGCACTGGAGCGCGACAGGCAAGGAGTACCGCTACCGGTTTGCGCTCGGCGAAAAGGTACCCTCGCACTGGGACGGTCTCGCGTGGCACGTCCGAACCCACCCGCGCTTCGGCGGCAGCGAACCCGATCCAGGGAAGCTCGAAGACGCGCTCCACCGGGCGATCGGAGCGCGCGACTTCATCGCGTTCCACGAGAAGACGTCGGTGCGGAAGGTGCGGACGCTGGCCTCGGCCACGCTGCACGAATTGGGCGGCGGCGTGTTCGAGGCGCGGCTTGTGGGCGACGCCTTCGCCCGATACCAGGTGCGGTATCTCGTCGGCGCAGCGGCGCTGGTCGCGACAGGCGTGGTGACCGAAGCGGAGTTCGGCGCCGCGCTCGACAGCGGCGCGCCGATGCACGGCGTGAAGGCTCCGGCGGAGGCGTTGGTCCTCTGGGAGGTGCACTACCCCGAAGCGCTGGATCCGTTCTCGCGGACCGAGCGGGCGGCGGCGCCGGGCGTTCCCCCTGGGCCACCGTTCGCCCCCGGGGAGTGACTACTGCTGGAGGTGGTCTTCGTACTTCTCGAGGAGATCGTTGATCGCCTCGCGGAGGTACTCGCTCTGACGGATGCGGGTCTCCCGCGACAGATCCTTCAGCGCGTCGAGGCGGTCGCGGTTCAGCCGGAAGACGATCGAAGTGAGGCGGGGCGTGTCGGACATGTGCGCTTTCTCCTACAGGTGCGCACAGCTTCTCACGACCCTGTAGCGGATCAAGAAACCCGCCTACTCCAACAAGTACGAGCGGAGCTGAATCCCCCCGACCACCTCGCCGGAGAAGCGGAAGCCGTTCCCTCCGGAGAGCTGGGCCGCCGCGCCGAGATACAACCCCGCCAGGGATCCGAGCTCGTATTGGACCCCGAAGCCGACCCTCGGTCCGATGGTGAAGGCGGGAGTGAAGTGTGCGGCGATACCGAGATCGAAGAATGTCTTCCACGCGTCCACGCCGAAGTAGCCGCGGTATCCGCCGATCGCGGTCCAGTTGATCGCAGGACCGCCGAAGCCCGCGCGGGCCAGGGCCATGAGCTCGTTGCCTGCGTAATCGACCGCGATCGTCCCGCCGACATCGAGCAGCGTACGCAGTCCGCCCTCGCGAACGTTGCCGCTCAAGCCCTCCTGGACCTCCAACCCGGTGCCGATGAGGAGCCCCACCGAGCCTCGGTGATCGAGGCGCTCCTGGGCCGCGGCCCCGAGCGGCAGCAACAGCGCGAGCGTCAACCCCGCGTACGACGACGACGCCACAGGCACCCCGCTCCCGCCACCAGCGCCCACAGACCGAGCGCTCCGCCCCCAGCATTGCAGCCCACCGCGCCGGGCTGAAGGGCCTCGCCGTTCGCGCCCACCTCGGGCCGCTCCGCGATGGTCGGTACGCGCCAGAACGCGCGGCCCACGTTGCCCGCCTCGTCGCGAACCTGGACCTCGAGCCCACCCGCCGCTTCGATCGCCTCGAGGTCGACGACGCGCTCGGGGCCGAACGCGGAGAGCGCGCCCTCGCCCACTCGGTACGCGAAGTCGAGCTTGCTGGCCGAAGTGATCACATCCCGCGCCGAGACCTCGAGCACGCCCGCCTTACGGTCCGCGGACAGCGAAACCTCCGGTGCTGCCCAGTCGACCAGGAAGTCGACCGCGACCGGCGCAGACACGCCATGCGGCTGCTCGGCCATGCGCGCGCGAACCTCGATCACGTGGCGCCCCTGGAGCAGGAACACCGGATGGGAGACCTCCAACTCGCCCTGCGCCGTCGGAGCGAGGAAGGTCGACCACAGGCCCCCGTCGACCCGCCAGGCGAACTCCGCAGTACCCTCGGCCCCGAACGCCGACACGTCGAGTACCGCGACCGGCCACGGCAGAGCCTGCCCCGCGAGCCTCATCTGCTCCTCACCCGGAATCAGCGAGCGCTTCAGCGACGCCTGAGTCGACGGCGCCGCGGTGGCGCACATCGCCGCGGCCGGCATCAACTCCGCATACAGCCCGAGGTGATTGAAGTCCTCGGTGCCACCGATCCTGGAGAGCCCCTTCGACTCGTTCACCCGCAGCTTGAACCCACCCAACTCCGGGAGCGCGAAAGGCTTGAGGGCGCTGGCCAGGGCGGGCTCGGCCAGGCCGATCACCGCTGGGATCAGGTCCGCCAGCACCTTGGGATCCTCGGCAAGGATCTCGCTGTTGGCCGTGCGGATGTTGGTGACGAGCTGCTTGATATCGCCCAGAGCCGGCTGGACGCTGGAGCAGCCCTCGAAGATCAGCGACAGGGGAAGGTTCACGTCGGCGGTGAGCGAGAACAGCCGGACGAACCGTTCGTCGATCATCGCGTAGAAGTCGACCGTGAGATCCGGCATCGCCAGCGTGATCAACGGCTTGATCGGCTTCTTCGTCGTCGGATCGTAGGTGCCCTCCCCCACCTTCATCTGAGGGACCTTCTGCGGACGGAGCACCACCATCATCGGCGCATCTTTCCCATCGCGGGTGGCGAGCCGACCCAGCGAGGGGAGGAAGGTCTTGAACAGCCCGGTGTTGATGAGACCCACCGTCGCAGACGACATGTTCATGCACAGCGCCCCCGACTGGTGGGCATGATGCATGGTCAAATCGAGGAACGGCTGCGAGATGCCGAGGCCCACGTGGTAGCTCGAACCCGGGTTGGCCTCCGCGTCGAAGTTCGGCGCCGGCACCATCGCAATCTGCGGCTCGGGGAGGGCCGGGACACAGGAGGCCGGCGCGACCACCCTCACGCCGGCGCGGGTCCCCAGGTTGATCCCCTGGTCCATCGAGACGGTTGATCCCGCGGCCACCGACAGGTCGAGCTGCGAATCGAGCGGCACGCCGAAGTCACCGAGCATCGCCCCCGGCGACAAACGCCCCTCCACTCCGAGGAACCGCGGCACGCACTTGCCGGTGGCGTTGTCGACGCAGACGCCGCTCTGGCAGGTGCTCGAAGCGCCCGGGAGCTGCGGGCAGGCCGGCTTGCCGGCGCCACACGTCTCACAGGACTGGGTGGCGATGGCGTTCTGGATCTGCGTCTGCAGCATCGGAGAGATCTGTTGCAGGACGAAGTTCTTGACGAAGGCCAGGTCGGCGCCGTTGCAGTAGGCCGTGCAGAGCGCCGGAGATCCCTCGTCGGAGAACGAGATGTCGGACGGATCGAAGCAACCCGGCGGCGCAGGCTGGCCGTTGCCATCCGCGCCGCACACCTTCGTCCCATCCAGCCCGCTCACGCTGAACGAGAGGAGTTTGTCCCACCGAGAATCGATGGTGAATCGGATCGTGGCGCCGACCCGGTTGGTGGTGGCTCCCGCAGCCGCGGTGTCGAACCGCACGCTGCAGAGCAGGTGGTTCTCAAGGCACCACCACGTGCCGTTGCATTCGGAGCTGTGAGCGAGGTCCGAGCAGGTGCTCACGTAGATCTTGCCGGTGTCGATGTCCGCCGTGATGATCCCCTCGAGGGTGTCCGGCGTCTTCGGCGTGAGTTGGAACCCGGTGATGCGGATGGCCACGTTCGCGGGGGTGTCCTTCGCGTCGCACTTGCCGTCGAGCCGGCCGCAAGCCTTGGTGCTGCAGTTGCCCTGGTCGGCGATCGCCACCGGAGACACGCCGGGCGGATCCACATAGGTGCAAGGGACGGGGAAGTTCATCACCTGTCCCGGCGCGAACATGTAGAGCAGCGTCCGCCAGTTCGCGTTCAGGTAGTTGATGCCCTGCGGAGAGATCCGGATGTTGACCGCGTTGTCGGTCTTCGGCCCCTGGTATCGCCCCGTCGGAATGGGGGCCATCCCGGTGCAGCCACCGCCGCCCGATCCGCTGCAAGCGAGCGACATTCCGAAGGCCAGCGCCGCCACCCATATGCGGGAGTGGCGGTCATGAACCGAGTTGCGAGCCATGCGTGGTCGAGCCTCCGGGCGCCCGGGTACCATGGAAGCGGTACAGGTGGCGCTCGATTCTACGGACACCAGGCAAGCTGACGCAACGAGCCTCGAGGAGAGCCGCCTACGCCGTCAGCGGATGTCGCCGGGTTGCGGCGAGGCGACGGCGCGCAGCCTCGAAGGCCTTCGCTTCGGCTTCCTCCATGCTGTCTGCCTGTGCGCGGGCGATTATCGCGCCTGGGCTCACATTGTCGATCTTGCAGAAGAAGCGGTCCTGCAGCCGGTAGGAGGTGATGGCGATCGCCCATCCCTCGAGCTCTCCGAGGCGATGCCCGTATTCGCTGGGTTTGAACGTCAGCATGGCTAGCTCTCCTGGTCTTTCTTTGGCTGGGTCACGGCCTGCAGCATCTCGGTCGCCTTCTTCAGATTCGTGTGGGCATTGCTCAGCGCGTGTCGGGCGCTGATGTCCTTGAACGCCGACTGCTCCGCCAGCTCACGGGTCATTCCGACGCCGCGGCCGATGACCGATCCGGGATCGATGTTGTCGATGCGGCAGGAGAAGCTCGACCCGATCGCATAGGTCGTGACGCCGACCTTCATGCCATTCAGGTCGGCGATGCGTCGCTCCATCTTCTCCGCGTGCGTAGGCGGCGACTCCCGGGTGGTCACGGCTTCTCGATCGCCACGCTGACGAGGTTGCCCCACTCGGTCCACGACCCGTCGTAGTTGCGGACGTCGGGGTAGCCCAACAGGTACTTCAAGGCGAACCAGGTGTGGCTGGAGCGCTCACCGATCCGGCAGTACGCGATCGAGGGCTTCTCGGGCGTAACGCCTTCCCCTTCGTAGAGCGCCTTCAGCTCGTCGTAGGACTTGAACGTCCCGTCGGTGTTGCAGACGCGGCCCCAGGGGACGCTGCGCGCGCCCGGGATGTGGCCCCCGCGCTGGCACGTCTCGGGCAGGCCGGGCGGCGCGAGGATCTCGCCCGAAAACTCCGGCGGGCTGCGGACGTCGATCAGGTTCGCCTTCCGGCCGTCGCTGGCCCGCATGGTCTCCGAGAGCATCGCCCGGAGGGAGAGGTCCGCGTCCTTCGCGACGTAGTTCGTCGGCGCATACGCCGGCACGTCCAGCGTGAGATCGCGGCCCTCGCTCAACCACTTCCCGCGGCCGCCGTTCATCAGGCGAACGTCCTTGTGGCCGTAGATCTTCATCTGCCAGAGCGCCCACGCGGCGAACCAGTTGTTGTTGTCGCCGTAGAGGATCACCGTCGTGTCGTTCGCGATCCCGGCTTCGCGCATGAGCGACTCGAAGCTCGCCTTCGACAGGATGTCGCGGCGAACCGTGTCGCAGAGCTGCGAGCTCCAGTTCCACCCGATCGCGCCCGGGAGGTGTCCCTCGTCGTAGGACCAGGTGTCGACGTCCACCTCGACCCGTCGGACGTTCGGATTGGCCCTGTGCTCGTCCACCCACGCGGTGTCCACGAGCATTTCGGGATGCGCGTACGCTGTCATTCAGCCCCCTTGAACTGATGAAATGTGAATCAACCCGCACCCAAAATATGCAATCCGGCGCGGCCGGCTCAACCACACCTCGGAGCCTGTAGACCGACACTCAGCGGGGGACGTTCGCGTCGGAGAGGCGCTGGCGTGCCCAGGCCATCGCTTCTTCCAGGGTCGCGCAGACGACGTACGGAGTCGGGAACGGTCGCACCAACAGGATCGTCGCGGCGGCGAACCGGGTCACTGGCGAGCTCAAGACGAACGCAGTCCCCAGGCACGCCCGCCGGAGGTCCTGCTCGTGGTTCGCCAGCCATTCCTTCTTCCGCTCGCGTGCGTACGCCGATGCCTTTCCCAGCAGCGACGAGTCCATCACCGCGACGTGCCGCCCCTCCCGGAAAAGCACCTCGGTCGCTTCACGGATGTAGGCGTCGAACTGCCCATCGCTCGGGCTGCCCACCGTGGTGTGGACCACGATGGGCCACTGCGAGGTGTCGACGTGTACTGAACCCGAGTGGCTGCGAGCGGCAATCATGGTTCACGTCGGTTGTCGGAACGGAAGGTGGATGACGCAGGTGGTCCCCTGGCCGGGTTCGCTCAATACCTCAATCTGCCCACGGTGCTGGTCGACGATTCGCCGGACGATGGCGAGGCCCAGTCCGCTGCCGGTCGCGCGCGTGGTGAAGAAGGGCTCGAAGATCCGCCCCCGGATCTCCGGGGGAATGCCAGTGCCGCGATCGCGGATGGAGATCCTCGCGCGGCCCCCGGCCTCGGGCGTCGTCTCCGCGGAGATCTGGAGGTCCCCGCCCTCGGTCATCGCCTGGACTGCGTTCCGCAGGACGTTGGCGATCGCCAGGGTGACCAGGCCCGCGTCCATCTCGATCGGCGGGAGCGCCGGATCGAGGTGGAGCACGGGCTGCACGCGCGCGCCGTCGGTCGCGGCGCGCATCGCTTCCGCGAGGGCCGCCTCGAGCACCGGCGCCAGTGGCCTGGGTTCCGGGGCCGCGTACATCGGTCGGACGAAGTCGAGCAGGTTCGCCACCAGCCGCTCGAGCCGCGTCACCTCCTCGCGCAGCACCCCCACCAGCTCGACATGGTCCACGTGCACGGACGTCTGCCGGCGCAGCAACTCGAGAACATTCGCGATCACGCCCAGCGGGTTGCGCACCTCGTGGGCGACCACTGCGGCCATCTCACCCAGCGCCGCCATCTGCTCCTTCTTCACCAGGGTCCGCTGCGCCCGCTCGAGCTCGTCCACCGACTGCCGCAGCCTGTCCTCCACCTGCTTCTGCGCGGTGATGTCGATCTCCACGCCGAGCACCCCGACGATCTCGGCGCCGTCGCGGACCGGGGCAATCACCCGCGTGCAGGCCATCCGCCCTTCGGGGCCGAGATACTCCACGTCTTCGCGGAGCGTCGCACCGCCGAGCGCCCGCGGGACGCACCGGAGCCAGTGTTCCAGCTTTTCCGGAGGCTGGGCGACGTCTTCGGGCCTCCGCCCCAGCACGTTCCCGATGCTCCGCTCGGAGGCGGGGTTCTGCAGCACGTACCGCCCGATCCGATCGCAGATCCAGAAGTCGAACGGAAGGTTGTCGCCCAGCGCCGCCAGCCAGGCCTCGGTCTCCCTCCACTGGCGCTCGTTCAACCAGTCGGAGGTGACGTTCTGCATCACACCGAGGACCTCGCGCCCGGCAGCACCGGTCGTGACGTCGCAGCGCAGGCTGGTGCGGAACCACTGCTCGGCGCGTCCCGGCATCCGCACCCGATGGTCCACCGCGCGAGGGCGACCATCCACCGCCACCGCCCGCACCGCGGAGAGGACGAGCTGGGCATCCCCGGTCGGAACGGACACGCCCCAGAAGTCTGCTGCGGCGACCCGCGCCTCGGTCGGGTGGCCCAGCAGAGCCTCTGCATGCGTCCCGTGCAGGCTCACGTCGAGGCTCTCCGGGTCGACCCGGAACGCCACCGCGTCCAGGAGCTCCAGCAGCCCGCCGAGCTCGGTCGTGGAGAGTGCCCGCACGCGCGCCTACCGCCCCAGGCCCAGCGCGTCCTGGAGGGACTGCGGAATCCGGAACCCGACCTGTTTGCCCTCCCGCTCGACCTGCACGAATGCCTTCATCAGGAGGTTCGTCGCCTCGGCGAACAATCGGCTCAGCCCGAGCTCGCGATCGCCCAGCTCCACCAGAGACTCGATGATCTCCGACGCCTCGATCAGCAGGCGCGCGTCGTCGGTCGACGGCAGCCCCAGCAGATCGCCGCAGTGATCTCCCGCGAGATACCGGATCAGCGCGACGGGCACGCCGTCCAGGGCCGTGCCCGGGAAATACCGCTCCTGCATCAATTCGACCAGCGCCCGGGTGAGCTGACGCCCCTCCTCCGAGGGCGCCCACTGACGCAGCCGGATCGCATCCATCAAGGCTTCGCCATCCGCCGCGTCGCGCGGCAGCAGCTCCTCGTGGATTCCGAGCAGGTGCCCGACCACCCTCCACAGGTGAAGCCACGCCTCGCGCTCCTCGCCGGACACGGAGATTCCGAGCCGCTGGATCGCATCGAGGGTGACGACCGAGAAGGTCATCAGGGTCCCCGCGAGATCCTCCTGGTTGATCGGCTTGCCCAGGTGCTCTGCGTCCCAGCGCGGCTGCTCACGGGTGATGAGAAGGTGCCGGATTCCGGCGTGCATCAGCCGGATCTTCTGCACCGTCCGGATGCCGCGCGCTGCCGGCTCCAGCCCGCCCTCGTCCAGCACGTCGAAGAGGAACTGCGCCGTCTCGAAGATCCGCTGGCGTACGTGGCGGGTCATCTCCCCGGTCTGCACCAGCACGCGCGCGCCCTTCGCGGCGGCATACGCCTGCGGCAACGACGAGCAGAACAGTCCCATCGCCACCTGCCAGCCGGCGCGAGTGAAGAGCTTCTGCGCGGTCGCGATCTTCGCCGGATCCGTCCACGAAGGCAGCGCGGCGGTGTCGTCGAAGTAGACGCGGACGACCTCGGGGAGTCCCTGCGGCATGGGCTCGTCGCTGCGGAAGAGCTTCCCCAGCACCTCGTTCACCGCGCCGATCGATCCCTGCGTAAAGAGCTGCTCGACGACCGAGTCCGCAGTGGGATCGGTCCGCTGCCGCATCTCGTCCAGCAGCGCGTCACTCCACCGCGGCGGCGGGAGCGGGTCGGGGAGCTGGCGGCGGTGCTCGAGGTACCGGCCCAGCGCCTCGGTCGGGTAGAAGCGCGCCGCCTCCGAGTAGGCGTAGAACGTGTCCGGCGGGATGTTCGCGTGCAGGTACTCGCCGTTCGGCCAGGTTCCATCCGCGCGCTGCTGCTTCAGCAGCCACTCGATGCCGCGTGCGACCGCCGGAGAATCGCCTTCGCCCGCGTCGATCAAGCCCTGCAGCACGAGCCCGGTCAGCGGCGCCATGCTGGGGCCGATCCCGCCGAGCTCCGGGTTCGCGTAGGAGTCGGCGGTCTCTCCCCACCCGCCGTCCGGGTTCTGCCGCGCCAGCACCCAACGGACCGCCCGCCGAACCCACTCCTCCCGCATGTCGACCCCGACTGCGGCCAGCCCCATCAACACGAACGACGTCGCGGACAGGTAGTTCACCACCCACCGCCCCCACCACGGGCCGAACTCGCATTGTTGCTTCCTGAGGAACTCGACGGCCCTTTGCACCTCCGGGGCGTGCACGGTGTACCCGAGCTTTCCCAGCCCGTGGAGGATGCGCGCGGTGACGTCCTCGGTCGAGGGATCGCCCAGCTCCGGCGGCGTGTCGATCATCAGGCGGGCCATCGCCAGCACGTCATCCAGCTTCACCGCGGGCGTCTTCTCCATGGCCGGCCCGGGCTTCTTCCCGGGCAGCCCCCATACGAACGCCGACCAGCCGCCGTCCGGGTTCTGCATCCCGTACAGCCAGGCCTTCCCCTTCTCGCTCGAGCTTCGGACCCGCCTCGCCAACCCGTCCTCGAGCGCGCCGGCGCCCCGGTGCGCCAGCGCCATGCCGAAGGCGGAGAACACCACCCCTGCGTCGTCGCAGTCGGCCATGGTGTGGTTCCCCTTCTGGAAGCCCCATCCGCCCGTCCTCGGCGCGCCCGGATTCCGGTTGTCGACCTCCGGCTGCGGGACGTCGAGCTGCGCGTCGATGAGCCACCGCAGCGCGCGCTGGATCGCCGGGTCGTTGGCCGGCACCCCGGTGCTCAGCAACGCCCGGGCGTCGAAGGCGGTCGACCACACCGCGCTCCCGAAGGCGTGGTAGCGCAGGCCGCTCGCATCGCGCACCTTCTGGCTCTCCAGCCACGACAGCCCCCGGATGATGCGCGGGTCGTGGATGGACACGCCCGCCGCGATCAGCGCCGGCAGCGCCAACGACTGCTGCAGGGTGTTGGCGTTCCAGCTCCCGTCCTGGTTCTGGAACGTTTCGAGCAACTCGATGCACCGGCGACACTCGGCCTGGGCGATGAAGCCTTTCTTCCGACCGTCGGGCCCCCAGTCGCCGCGCAGCTTCCGGATCAGCACGCCGAGCTGCAACGCGACCATCAGGATGCCGGAGTGGAAGCGGCCTTCGAGAAATCGTACGAGCGGCGGCACCAGGCTGAAAAACATGCTCGGGCAAGGCAGCTTGGACGCGTCCACCAGCCCCGCCAGCGCCAGGTACACGGCGGACAGATCGCCTCTGTCCATCCCGGCGATGACCCGGTCGACCCCGCCGTGGCGGTCGAGCCACGCGCGCGCGCGGGCGATGGCGTCGGCATTCGCCTGCTGTCCCGTGACGTGCAGGGCTGCCCAGGCGCACGCCGTCGCCCCCGGATCACCCTCCTTCGCGTACGGATACGGGAGGAACGAGCCGTCCGTCCGCTGCTGCGCGCGCAACCAGCGGGCGGCCTCTGCGGCGTCCCCGGAGTTGAGGCGACCCAGGTGATGCAGCGACACCAGCACCTGCGCAGTGGGCACCGGCCCCATGTCTCCGGGGGCGTCCCAATCTCCCGCGGGTCGCTGGGTGCGACGGAGGACGCGCTGGGCGCGGTCGACCGCGCTCTGAATCAAGGAAAGAGAGGGAAGGGGCGCAATCGCGGGAGCTGGTCTCACACGCGCATGATGACGGCTTGGCCGCCTGCACCGCAACCGTACAGGCCGGGAATCCCGGGTGCCTCAACCGAGGACCGGGAGCGCGATCCCGGCGGCCTCGTTCAGCCGCCCCGACCGGAAGGGCTCCAGGTCGAGCACGACGAACTTGAAGCCCTGCGCCTTGAGCGCGGCGTGGGCGCTCTGCCTGAACTCCGCGTCCTCGAAGCGAGACTGCTCTTCCGCGCTGACCTCGATGCGCGCGATGTCGTCGTGGAAGCGCACCCGGAACACGCGCAGCCCGAGCGAACGGAGCGCCGCCTCCGCCGCGCCGATCCGCTCCAGCCGCTCCCGCGTGACCGAAGTTCCATAGGGGATCCTCGAGGCGAGACACGGCATCGCCGGCTTGTCCCAGGTGGGCAGCCCCAGCCTGTGGGACCACGCGCGGATCTCTTCCTTGGTCAGGCCCGCCTCGACCATGGGCGAGAAGATCGCGTTCTCACGCGCGGCCTGCTGCCCGGGGCGATGATCGCCCAGATCGTCGGCGTTGAACCCGTCCATCACCACCGCGAGCCCGAGCTCGGCGCGCTTCGCCTCGCACAACGTGTACAGCTCGCTCTTGCAGAAGTAGCAGCGGTTCGTGGGGTTCTTCGCGTACGCCGGGTTGGAAAGCTCCTGCGAGTCGACCTCGAGGTGCCGGGCCCCGAACCGCTGGGCGAGCGCCCGCGCCTCCGCCTTCTCCGCGGGCGCCACCGACGCCGACATCGCGGTGAGCGCGACGGCACGCTCGCCCAGTTCCTCGAGCGCGATCTTCAGCACGAAGGTGGAGTCCACGCCGCCGGAGAAGGCAACCAGCGCAGACCCCTGGGCGCGGATGGCGGCCCTCATCGATTCGAGCTTCGGGAGGGACTGCTCACAAAGGTGGTCGATTCGTTCCGGGGTCAACATGGGCTCGGCACTACTAGCTCAAAACAGATTTACCCGCTCCACCTGTCACAGGCGAAGCGGGTGAATGGAATCTGCCACCTTGAACTAGATCAATGAACTCAGCGCGCCTTGCGCGCCGGCTTGGCCGCCGGCTTCTTGACGGGCGCCGGCTTGGCAGCCCGGGCCGCGCGGGCCGCTGGACGGACCTTCCGCACATCCTTGGTCTTGGCCGCGGCAGCCGGACGCGCCTTCTTCACCGGGTTCGCCTTCATCTTCTTGCCGGTGATCGTCTTCATGTCCTCCGACGTGACGTAGCCGAGGTCCAGCAGCGCCTGGAAGATCTTCAGGCCGCCCTCCTCCACCGTCTCTTTGTCGGAGTGGACTTCGACCTCGGGCGAACCGGGCGGCTCGTACGGCTCGGTGATGCCGATGAAGTTCGGAATCTCCCCGCCCAGAGCCTTCTTGTAGCGACCGGTGGTGTCCCGCTGGATCAGCTTCTCGGTCGGGCAGTCCACGTAGACTTCCACGAACCGGCCGATCGCCTTGCGGCACTCATCGCGGTTCGTCTTGTACGGACTCACCGCCGCGACGAGCACGGCCGTGCCGTTCCGCGACAGGAGGTTGGCAACGAAGCCGACCCGACGAACGGCGGTGATGCGCTCTTCCTTGGTGTCTCCGATGCCCGGAAACAGCGCTTCGCCGACTTCCTCCTCGTCGAGGATTTCGACGTTGCGGCCGACCTGGCGCAGGCGCGCGGCGACGTAGTTCGCCAGCGACGTCTTGCCCGTTCCGGACATTCCCGTGAGCCAAACCGTGAAACCGTTATTAGAGGCCATCTGCAGTCCCTTTGAACTCAAGACAACCGGGTCAAACCCGCCCCCCGTTGGGGCTTGGCTTTTGCTGCTTATAGTCGATCTCCCACCCGGTTGACAAATCGGACCTACACGTCCCGGCGGCTGCCAACCCGCCCTCCGAGGTCCACCGGGGCCTCGGCGAAGTCCCCGTCTTTCCACCAGAAAACCCGCGCGGACGTGGCTCCACCGCCCTCCACCGCGACCACGAGCCAGGAGGCCTTCGGAAAAAAAGGCTCTCCGAAGGGCGCTGCCTGCGCCCGGTCCAGCGGGGAGAAGTATGCGCCCGTATCGACGTGGGAATGAAAAATGCAGGTCAATTCTTCGCTGCGCGCGTCCAGCTCCGCCAGAGCCTGGAGCTGTTCCTTCGGGTCGAACAGGTACGCCGTCCGGGCGCTGCCGGGATACTGCGAGGGGGCCATCCGGTGGTAGCGGTCCCAGGCGTTCTCCATCGGCCGGACCCGCCAGCCCCCGGGGCCGCAGACGATCATGCCGCAGCCCTCGTCGGGGTATGCGGCCTCGAGGTGACGAACCACGTCCGACAGGTCGTCGGGCAGCTCGGGCGCCGTCATCCCGCGTGGGCCGCGCAACGCAGCAGCGGGCCCCCGGTGATCATCCCGGGCGGCGACACGGTCACGATCCCGCAGGCCTCCCCCATCCCGATCGCCAGTCGCTGTTGCACCAACGCCGCCACCGCGCCGACGAGATCCTCCAGCCCGCGCGGAACCGCGCCCAGCTCGCGAAGCGACGACGCCAGGCAGTCGGGACAGGTCCCTTCGCCGGCGAACACCACCCGGCCCTCACTTCCCACGCCGCCCAGGTGGATCAATCCGGCGCCGTCGACCGGAGTGACCGGCCCCTCCCGCAGCACGAGCTCTCCCGGCCCCTCCCCCAGCGACGATTCGAAGCCGGCGTCGGTCACCACCGCGTCGAGAGGCTTGGCCGCATCGGACGCTGAGGCGAGGAAGCCCATCTCCACCCCGAGGATGGGCCGTTCAGTCGCGTTGACCCGCGAGCCGCCGGCACCCACGTAGGCCGCTGCGGTGAGCAGCGCCGCGCCCGCCCCTTCGAGGCGCACGCTGGCCGCGAGCAGTCGCAGCTGCCCCGCTCCGCCCACCTCGCGCAGGAGGATCTGCCTGGAGTAGCGCTGGATCTGCGCTTCGGACAGCGCCCCGCCGGCGATCGCCGGGATGAGGGTGAGCACGTCACCGTCGGACACCGCCGTGTCCAGCGCCTTCAGGAACCGGATGTCCTCCTCGTTGTGGAACACGTTGACGTACCGGCGCAGCGCGCCCTGTTCATCCAGGACCCGCGCGAGGATCCCCGGAAACGAGCGGTCGAGGTCCTGCAGCACCTCGCGCACCGTGGCTCCGGAGGCGGGGACCTCGGCCTTGTTGCGGGTGTAGCTGCGCAGCTGAGAAGGGATTCGGACCGTCGCCATGGTCACCGGCTCCTGGCCGACTTGCGGATCAGCAGACGGAAGCTCCCGTCGCCGAGGGACGCCAGCGACAGGACTTCGTGTCCTTCGTCCCGGGCGCTTCGGGGCACGTTCTTCAAGGGCTCGTCACCGCGGAGCAGGACCTCCAGGACCTCGCCGTCGCCCAGCGACTCGAGCCGGAGCTTCGTGCGCACGTAGGTCATGGGGCAGGCCTCGCCCGTGATGTCCACGGTGGCCGCAGGTCGCTCTCCACTCACGAAATGTCTCCTTCGCTGCGCTGCCGGCGCCCTTCCCGGCTCGGCACCGAGGCGCCGCACACGGCACAATCCGCAGCCTTCGAGACCCGGACGGTGCGCCCGGCGAGGCGCGCGCCGTCGAAGACCAGCAGGTCCGCCGCGCCGGTGGCGCCCAGCTTTCCCTGAAGACACTCCACGGCGAGCCGGGCCTGCACCGCCCCGATGATCCCGGGCATGGAGCCCAGCACCCCCGCCTGGGCGCAGCTCGGCGCCTCATCGGGCCCCGGCGGCGTCTCGAACAGGCAGCGGAGGCAGGGACCGCCCTTCACGATGGGCATCGCTTGCCCCTGCATCCGGAGCACGCCGCCGTAGATCAGCGGCGTGCCGGTGCGGACCGCGGCGTCGGAGAGGGTGAACTTGATGTCCACCCCGTCGGTCGCGTCGATCACCAGGTCGTGCGCGCGGAACAGGGGCTCCACGTTCGAGGCGTCCACCCGGAGGACGCGCGCCTCGATCCCCAGCGAGGGAAAGGCGGCCCGGAGCTTCGCCGCCGCGGAGGCCACCTTGTGGCGGCCGACGTCCTCGGCGCGGTGCCAGAGTTGACGGTGAAGGTTGGACACGTCCACCACGTCGTCGTCGATCAAGGTGATCGTCCCGACGCGCGAACGCGCGAGCGCCAGCGACGCCGGACACCCCAGGCCGCCTGCGCCAATCACCAACACATGTCTGGAACCGATGCTCACCTGAAATCTCTCCCCCCACGTGAGGTGGAGCACCGTATACACCCGCACGTGCGCGCCCTACCCATTTCGTTCCTGCTCGGAATCTGCGTCCTCACCACGTTCGCGTGTCGGAGACAGGAGCACAGGCCCGCCGAACCTGCGCGTGGGGCGGAGGCGCTGTCCGACGCCGGGCCCGGGGCCGAAGCCTGCGTCGACGCCTGGCTGAACGAGCGGAAGCTCGATTCGTACGGCCATCCCGAGGGCACGATGTACACGGGCGGCACGCCCCTGTTCGACGAGCGGACGGGCGAGCAGAAGGACCGCCTCGAGTACGTCTTCGGACGCCACCCCGAGGCCCGCGCCGCGTGCACGCCTGGAGGGACTGCGTCAGCGGACGCAGGAACCCCCGTTCGCTGATAGAATCTTCGGACGTGAGTGAACCGCAACTCGCCTTTGTCGGGACTGACCGCCGCGGCCGCGTGAGCGCGGTGCTCGAGAAGCGGCGGCTCCAGAAGTCGGTCTCGCCCGAGCAGGCGTCGGCGTCGTGGGACCAGGATCGGTTCCTCGCCCGTGCGCGCGCCCTCTTCTACGCGCGGATGATGTTCCTCACCCTGGGCCTGCTCATCCTCGCAGTGCCGGTGTGGTCGAGGTACTTCGGGCTCACCGGTCCCTTCGCGTTCCTGGGGTACTTCACGATGCTGCTCTACAGCGTCGCGAACCTCCTGGTGATCAACCACGCGAAGGCCGGCCGGTACGTGACCTACGTCACCCTCTGCTTCGACCTGGTGATCATGGTCGTGCTGGTGGCGAAGCCGGCGGTGGGCGGCGGGCTGCAGAGCCCGCTGCTGGCGACCCAGCTGCTCTACACCACGCTGTTCGCCATCCTGTTCCCCAAACCGCTGGCGATCCTCCCGCCGCTGCTGACCCTTCCGATCACCACGCGGCTCGACCTGTTGTTGCACCGGAACGTCCAGGCGATCGATGTCCTCACCCTGCTCTGGTACTCCGCGCTCAACTTCATCATCGTCTACGTGATCGTGTACCTGAATGAACGCGAGGCGGCCGCGCACCGCGAGGTGCTCGAGCTGCAGGGCGATCTGAAGGAACTGGCGGTGGTCGAGGAGCGCAACCGGATGGCCCGCGAAATCCACGACGGCCTCGGAGCCTCGCTCTCCTCGCTGATCATCCAGTCGGAGTACCTGCTTCAGATCGCGCCGCCTGAGGACGGTCTGCGCCGGGAGATCCGAGAGCTGAAGACCTCCGCCGAGGAGTCGATCGAGGAGCTTCGCCGGAACCTCTCGATGATGCGCGAGGACTTCGAGCTGACCCAGGCGATCGAGGACTACGTGAAGACGTTCTCCGACCGGACCCAGGTCCCGGTGCGGTTTCAGCGGATCGGCTTTCCCGAGAAGCTCTCGCCCGACGCACAGCTCGCGCTCTTCCGGGTCCTTCAGGAGGCGCTCAACAATGCCGCCCGCCACGCCGAGCCCCGGGAGGTCGATGTCCGGCTCATGTTCGATGCGGGCCGGGTCCACCTCGGGGTGAAGGACGACGGCAAGGGCTTCGATGTCCGCCAGCGTCGCCCCGGCCACTACGGCATGCTCAACATGCACGAGCGCGCCAGCCGCATCGGGGGAGATCTGGTGATCGACTCCGCGCCGGGCGCCGGCACGCAGATCACCTTCTCAGTCCCCATCAGCGCCTGAGGACCCGAACGGAGGCCACGTGGAGATCCCCCCCTCAGCAGCCCAACCCGCAGCGGCGCCCATCCGGGTGATGGTGGTGGAGGATCAGACGAAGATCCTCAAACATCAGCTGAAGCTCCTCGAGGGCAGCCCGGCGCTCCAGGTCGTGGGCACCGCGCTCTCCGGCGAGGCCGCGCTCGAGGAAATCCCCCGGATCACCCCCGACGTCGTGCTGTTGGACCTGGGGCTCCCCGGCATCAGCGGCATCGACGTCACCCGCGAGGTGAAGGCCAGGTGGCCCGGCGTGGAGATCCTCATCTTCACGATCTTCGACGAGGAGGACAAAGTCCTCGAGGCCGTGAAGGCCGGCGCCTCCGGCTACCTGCTCAAAGGCGCCCCCACCGACAAGATTGTCGAGGCGATCAAGGAGGTGAAGGCGGGCGGGACGGTGATCCAGCCCAACCTCGCGCGACGGCTGCTCCGCCACTTCCGGGTGGACGCGCCCCCTGCCCCCGCGAACGAGACCCGCCCGCTCTCGGATCGGGAGACGGAGATTCTCCAGCTCATCGCCAAGGGGGTCTCGAACAGCGAGGCCGCGGGCCTGCTGGGGCTGTCCAAGGCGACCGTGCGCACCCACCTCGAGCACATCTATCAGAAGCTCGAGGTCACCAACCGGGTGGAGGCTGTCACCGAAGGCATCCGCAAGGGCCTCATCTCCGTCTGAAAGGAAGGGACCTCGCGAGGCGAGAGGCCCCTTCCGAACCCCTGAACTGCGTTCTCCGCGCTAGAACGTCGCGCCGAGCCGGATCATGGCGTTGTAGCGCGCGTCCGGAATGGTGCTGCTGAGCTCGCTGAGATCCGTGCTGCCCTGCCCCGGCACCAGGTCCTGGCTGATCAAGCTCTGACCGGTAAAACGGGCATCCGCGCTGAAGTCACCGAAGTAGGTCCGCAACCCGACCCCGACCGGGACGTAGCTCAGGGTGTCGTCCTGCACCACGGTCTCCTCACCGCGAACGTCATACCGGTCGATGCCGAACCCGCCCGCGATGTACGGCTGCACCCGCGTGGTGGTGAAGCCGATGGTGGCCAGCGCCTGCCCACCGTTCTTCATGATGTTGCTGTCGCCGATCGCGAACTCGTCGCTCACGTTGTTCCTCGCGCCGCTGTATCCGAGCTCCAGGCCCAACCAGCCCAGGGGCTTGAACGCCACCGTGGCGCCGTAGGCAGGCCCCGCATCGATGATGGGCGCGATGCCGCCGGTGAAGCCTTCGACGCCGCCGCCCAGAAAGACCTGGACCCCCCGGTTGTTGATGCCCTCCTCCGCCCCCTCCAGCTCGGGCTCGACCAATACGGACTCGGTTCCGGCCTCGCCGGCGCCGCCCTTACCTTCATCCTTCCCCTTGTCTTTGTCGCCGCCCGCCATCGCCGCCCCACCCCAGAGCGACACAGCCAGCGCTCCTGCCCAAAGAGCCCTCTTCATGTCCGATCTCCTTCCCCGTCGGTTCTGCCCCCACGTCGGAAGGGTTTGTCGCGGGAATGGACGTTTCAACCCATGAAGACCGCAGGAGCAGGCGGGACGGCAGGCGCCAGGAAAAACAAAACCCCGCCGGCCCGGAGGCCAGCGGGGCAGAAGCTTCAGGCGCCCCCGGACTATTGGCAGACGCCGAGGAACGCTCCCGTGCGGGCGGACACCTGGGTGCAGGTCTTCCCAGCGCCACACTTCGCATTGGCCTCGGTCGCGCAGCGGGCGGGCTCATTGGTCCCATCGCACTCGAGGTCGCACGGCTTCACGCAGGTCGAAGACTGCCCGGTCCGGGTGCAGATGAGACCCGAAGCGCACGCTGCGCCGCCCACGATGTCGTTGTCGGAGCAGGCCTGACCTTCGGTCGCCGTGGCTGCCGAGACCGGGACGCAGACGCCGTCGCCGTTCGGGCTGATCTGCTCGCTCTGCTCCGGCGTGGTCGGCACGCAGGCCGAACCCTTGCCGCCGTAGGTGCCGCAGCCGTAGTTCGCGTCCTTGCTGAACACGTTGCACTGGCCCATGCAGGTGCCGAGGATCGCCCTGGAGCTGCTGAGCCCATACAGGTTCACGCACGCCTCGCCGGCCTGGCAGGTGGCGCCGCCGCCGTTGGGCACCGCGTTGCACATGCGCATGCAGAGGCCATCGTCTCCGTTGCCGTTGGCCACGCACTCCAGCCCGGCCGCGCACACCTCGGCGAGGTTCGTGTGGATGGGCGTGGTCTTGCAGGCGCCGAACTCCGCCACCGTGCCGTTGCTACGGCAGTAGGAGATCGGAATCAGCTGGTCCTGGTCGCGGAGCAGCACTTGCGCGCAGGTGCCGGTCGGGTTCGCCGCATCCTCGGCCGGCGTACCGTCGTCGGCAATCTTGAGGCACGGGTGGGTGACGTTGACCGTCGCCAGCAACATGCCGCCATCCGGCAACTGCTCGAAGCCGCCGTTCGCCGTCGGAACCGCGATCTGGCAGTCGTAGCTGCCCTCACCCACGCCCTCCGGACGCTGGGGCACGAACACCGAGCGGGGCAGGCATCCCTCCTGGCTGCAGACCTCGTCCGGGCCACACTGTCCGGCGCCGCCGAGGCCGCCGCAGGTGCGAACGCAGATGCCCGCGCCTTCGCCCAGGAAGATCGGCGCGCAGCGACGACCCGTGCCGCACGTCCCACAGTCCTGGCCTGCCGGGCAACTCCCGGCCGGGATGCAGCGCTCATAAAGGCCGGGATTCTCGCAAAGTCCGCCCGTCTGGGTCCCCGGATTCCAGGAAGCGCGGCAGACCCGGCCGACAGAGGCGCAGGTGTCGATGCTGGTCTCAGTGAACGGCATGCAGCTGCAGGTATCCGCGATGCAGGCCGACTGACCGGCGCCGCAGGTCACACCCGCGCACTCGGTCGGCAGCGGCGTGCTGCAGCCCCAGCTGCCCTCGGACAGCTCGACGCAGGTCATGCCGTTCCCGCACGTGTTGTTGCACATGTCGACGCACGTGCGCTGCGCCTCGTCACATTTCTGGTCGGGACCACAGCCCCCGGTGCAACCACCGGGATTCGGGACGGAGGCATCGGTTCCAGCATCCACGCCGCCCGGGTCGGTAGGTTCGGGACAGGCGGCAAGCACGAGCGACAAGGCTCCGACGAGAGCGGCAATACGAGCGTTCATGTAAAAACAGCTTCCAGTTCGATAGGTCGGCCCAAAAGTTGCGGGACTGTAGGAGGGGCCTCCCCCACTGTCAACGGATGGACACGAGCGGTCAGAAGCTCGCGGTCAGCCCCCAGTTGACCCCGGTGTAGGCCTCTTCGGCAGCGCCGCCATTGGCCCACTTGTTGCCGGCCCCGGTGAAGCTGTCCTTGAACAGCATCGAGCGGAACCGGAGCTCGTAGCCGATCGGCCCCCAGATGTCCCCGGCGACGCCCGCTTCGACGCCGAACCCCTGACCCGAGGCTTCGGTCCCGAAACCGGCGACTTCGTCGGGCCCCGGGCCGGGATCGAGGAAATACGTTCCGGCCGCTTCAATCCGGATGAACTTCGTCATGAGCGGAATCGAGACGTCGAGCCCGAAGGTCGGGAAGCGACGCAGCGAACCCGGCAGAGGAACCGCCGCGTTCGGGTCGACCACGAAGCTCCGGGCCGCCACGCCTCCGCGCACGCCCACATAGGCCGACAGCGGCTCGCTGGTGCCGAGGCCGAAGTAGAAGCGGTAGTTGACCAGCACGTGCCACGCATCGTCGACGGAGACCACCTCCCTGGAGGGGGCCTTGGTGCCGTCGGGCGCCTCGATTGTGACGTTGGTGAGTGAGAAGCCCCGGCTGAAGCCGCCGCTCAAGCCAAGGCCCTTGGTGAAGTTGTCCATCGACCTCAGGGGGAAGAAGTCGAGGGCGACTCCGAACCCGGCGTACGGAATGTCCGGCGAGAAGTTGACGGTGTCCCCCGCCGGCCGGGCGCTCCGGTCCAGGGCGTCGTAGTCCGCGCACGCAGCCACACCCGGGCGCGAGCAGTAGGAGCGCCAGGTGCTGGTCCCGCCGAGGTGCAGGGTCAGCAGCTTCGGCCCGACCAGGGGCCCGCGGTTCCGTCGGCGGTCGAGCTCGAACTCCTCCTCCACATGCTGCGGCGGACCGACGACGGTATGGGAGTCGGCGAGATCGCGCTGGCGGCGGAACGCATCGCCGTCGGCGACGGCGGGAGAGGTCGCTTCGGCCGGATCGACTGGACTGAGGGTCCCGCCGGCAGAGGTGTCCGACACGGCGGGGCTGTCTCCGGCGTCCTCCGCATCCTCGGCGGGTTCGGGCTGGGCAGGCTCCGGCGCCTTCTTCGGGGCCTTCTCCCAGGCGGCGACGAGCGATTTGGCGATCCGCTTGAGGTCCTTCGCTGACAGCTTCCCCCGGTTCAGCTTCAACTCACGGGTGAACGGCTCGTCTTCGCCGGCGACATGGATCCGGAGCCGGAAGCTCTTCTTGCCCACGTCACCATCGAGCGCTGCGAAGGCCGAGAGGTCCTCCGCGACCGCAGCGAACGCCTCCTCGGTCATGGCGCGCTTGCCCTTGAAGCCGGCCTTCGCCGCGCTGCGCTTGTAGTCGGCGATCGCCGCGACCTCCAGGCGCCCATCGCGGAGGATTTCGCGCACGATCTGCGAGCGAACCCGCCCCTTCCGGTCGCCGTCGAACTCCAGGACCACCACTTTCTGGGCCCACGCCACCTCACAAAAAAGCAGCAGGGCAAGCCCGAACAGGGTGCCGGCGAATCTGGTCTTCAAGCGCTGAGCCTCCGCATTCGCTGTTGGAGTTCCGACTGTTTACCAGCGTTCCGGCCGATCAGCATCGTTGGATCGGCCATCCCCGCTCGCGGGCCTCCCGCACGAGCCCATTGTCCTCTCCGGGAGGCGCCACGACCAGAGCGCGCTCCGACCACGCGAGCATCGGCAGGTCGAGATCGCCGTTGCCCACGGCGAGGACGGGGCGGACTCCGTTCTTCTCGAGCCAGGCGACCTTGCCTTCGCCGCAGGGGACTGGACGCAACACGTCCCGGGTGAGCCGTCCCCCGGAGCGGAGACACTCCACGCCGATCACGTTCCGGGCCGGGACGCCCAGTGAGACGGCGCCCGCGACCACCGGCCACAGGGGGCTGGCCGAGACGACCCACAGCGCGTACCCGGCCTGGTCGAGGGCAGAGAGCAACAGGCGGGCGTACGGGAAGACCCTTCCCTCGAAGCGCCGGCGGAAGAACTCCGCGCACAGCGCCTCCAGCTCCCGCTCCGCAAGGTCCTCCATCACCTCCACCGCGAAGGCATAGGCGTCCGCGGGGTCCTCCTTCACCCGGCGCTCGTATTCGGCGTACACCCCGCGCCGGCCCCGGTACCGAGGGAGGTGATCCTCCGCCGCGAGGTAGCGCATGAGCTCCTCGCCGACGTCGCCGCGCCAAAGCGTCCCATCCGCGTCGAAGGCGACGGCGCGGCCCTGCCCGGGCGCGGCGAGGAGCTCGTCGACGAGGGTGCGTGCCTCGGGGGTGAGCAGGTCGATTCCTGATCGCTCGTGGGCCGGCATCCCACCGGTATATCAGCCCGGGTGGGGATCCTGTTCACCCTCCCTGCGGGCGCCGAAGCAGGCAGCCCTGGAGTCGGTCGCTCAGGTGGTGGGCGCTCAGGTACTGGGCGCGGCGCTCCTGGGGACCTCGCCCGTCACCACGGGCGCATCGGCCGTCACCGTCGCCTCCGTCCGGAGGAAGTCGCGGCGATAGATCCTCACCATCGCCATGAAGATCGCCGCGATCAGGGGGCCGATCAGGAGCCCCATCACCCCGAACACCGCAAGGCCGCCGAACATCGAGAGGAACACCAGCAGGGGGTGGAGGGTCATGCGGCGGCCGCACAGTCGCGGCCGGACCACGTTGTCCACGGTGCTCACCACCAGCGCGCCCCACCCGAAGAGGAACAGGCCTTCGACCTGCTGTCCGCCGATGATCAGCGCCGCCGACAGGGGCAGCCACACCAGCGCGGTCCCGCTGATGGGGATGATCGCGAACACGACCATGGCCATCGCCCACACCGCCGGCTGGGGAACGCCGGCGATCACCAATCCGACCAGGCCGAGCAGCCCCTGCAGGACGGCGGTCATCGTGTTCCCGTACATGATCGCCCACGCCACGTCCTTGAACTCCTTGGCGAACGCGTCGAGATAGCGCCGCTCCAGCGGGATGGCCCGCGCGGCCTCGCTGTAGATGCGCCGGCCGTCGAGGAAGAAGTAGTACATCGACACCGTCATCAGGAACACGTCGATGGCCAGCTCGGTGCCCGCCCCCACCACGTCCCTCACGACGCCTGCGCTCCCGGTCATACCGGCCACCAGGATCCGCTCGAGCTGCTCGGCGCCCCGCGCATCGGCCACGTAGCGCTGGAGGACGGCGGGCAGATTGTCCTCGAGCCTCGCATGGAACGAGGGGTCGTCGAGCAGCTGCCGCGCCGTCTCGATCATCACCAGCAGTTCGCGCCCCACGAAGTAGGTGACCACCGAGAGCGGGACGACGATGACCAGCACCACCACGCCCGTCGAAAGCCCCGCGGCGAGCGCTCGCCTGCGGCCGGTGATCCGCGTCATGGCGCGCTGCAACGGGTGGAAGAGCACCACCAGCAGCACCCCCAGCAGCACCGGCGTGACGAAGGGGGCCATGATCCGCCCGAACAGCACGAGCGAGACGAGGAACAGCGCCCCGAAGATCAGGTTCGACTTCCTGTGCTGCCTCGCCAACCAACCCATGACGAGGTCAAGCTAGGCCCCGCTGCAAGTGACGGCAGCCGCCCCCCGGAGCGACGCGGTGGTAGTTTCGGGGACCCGACGGAGCCCCCCACCATGACCTTCCGCTATGACACGCGCCGCCGCCGTCCGACGCTCGCCGCGTTCGCCGCAGTCGGGCCCGGAGCGCCGAGGACGGCTCGCTGACCCTGGCGGTCTCTGGGCCGACCTGCCTGTTCTCCCGCGGGTACACCGCCGTCCGGACGCCCTGAAAATGCGAACGCCCGCCCCACCTTCCGGTGTGGACGGGCGCGCGCCACTGAAGCACGGGCGATGACTACTTCTTCTTGCCCGCCGCCTCCGCTGCGGCCGCCTTCTTGCGCTTGAAGCGCTTCTTCCACGCGAGGCGGATCCTGTTGCGCATGCGGTTATGCTTGCTCTTGCTGCGGGCCATCGAAATTCTCCTTTTGAGTCGAAGCGTGCTGCTTCGCGGCCGGTGCTCTTATCAGAAGGTGCGAAGCCGCGGAAATGCTGGCTACGGATTCTCGCTCCCATTCCCCTCGTCTGGCATCCCTTCAGCCGGCGCTGGCCGTGTCGGATACGGGATGCCTTCGGCGCTGCGGACCTGGGTGGGGAGCGCTTCGCTCACCGTGATCCGCCCCTCCTTGTCCTGGTCGAGCGGCTTGTCCTTCCTCGCCGGCACGGCCGGGTCCTTCGGCTTCTTCTTCACCGTCGCGAAGATCGGCCGG
This sequence comes from Myxococcaceae bacterium, assembly GCA_049589315.1. GTDB lineage: Bacteria > Myxococcota > Myxococcia > Myxococcales > Myxococcaceae > JBAWAM01. Next base: position 5,850 of record JBAWAM010000255.1, on the reverse strand, counting down.
CAGGCGTCGACGAACTTGCGGACCTCCTCCAGGGGGAGCGCGGGGACCTCGTTGCCGTTCGCCCCGTCCATGGGGCGCGCCATGCACATGGAGTTGAGGATCGCCTCCTCGGTCGCCTCCATCACCGCCTCGTAGAGAGGATCCAGCCGCTGGTCGAGGAGGATCTTGAGGCGGGCGACCATCTTCTGGGTACGCCGGGGGATGATGTTCGCAGTGGAGAAGCCGACCACGATCTCGCCGGAGCCGTGCGCTGCGTAGGAGCCCACCCGCGCGATGCCCAGCCCCACCCGCTTGCACAACCGGTTCATCTGGTGCGAGAGCAACGGCGCGTCCGTGGCCACCACCGCGATGATCGACCCATAGGACTGGGTCCGTCGCGGCATCGTCTTGAACCGCTCCGCCAGCACCTCTCCGATGGGCAGACCGCCGACCCGGAGGTTGTGCATCTTTCCGAAGTTGCTCATCACCAGTACGCCGAGCGTGTAGCCGCCCATCACCTCCGGCAGCTTCCGCGACGAGGTTCCGATCCCCGCCTTGAAGTCGCAGGTGATCATCCCGGTGCCACCGCCGACTGCACCCTCCGCCACCGGACCGTCGCTGGCGGTGGTGATCGCCTCCACCACGTGCGCCGACTTCACGTGGCGCCCGGCGATGTCGTTGAGATAGCTGTCGTCGCATTCGCCGACGATCGGAATGATCACGTCGTGCTCGTCGCCAATGCCCGGGTTCTTCTCCACCATGTATCGGGCGACGGAATCGGACACCGCGCCGACCGACATCGTGTTGGTGAGGAGGATGGGCGTCTCGATCAGGCCCCACTCCATCACCTGCGTGAGGCCGGACACTTCACCGGCGCCGTTGAGCACGAACCCACCGCCGACCATCCGGTCCATGAAGATGTTGCCGCGGTTGGGGAGGATGGCCGTGACGCCAGTGCGCACGGGCCCCTCCCCCGGCTTCAGCGGTCCGGCCGCGCCCCGGATGATGGTCGAGTGGCCGACGAGGACACCCTCCACGTCGGTAATGGCATTGTGCTTGCCTGGCCTGAAGCGGCCCAGCGGGAGACCGAGCTCTCGCGCGCGGACGCGCTGTTCGGGGATTTCCTTCAGAGTCGACATCGCGCGCGACCTTAGCGCGGAGACGGCGCTTCCGGTCCGGAGATCGGGTGCATACCGTGACGGGCATTCAAGAACGTGAAAGGGAGGGATCGGCCCTGGAGCTGACGCCGACAGACCGGATCCGGATCCGAGATGTCATTCGCGAGCAACTGGACGCGCTGCGAGCCCACGATCCCGTGCGCGCCCTGGCCTGTGCCACACCCCAGCGCCGGAACCACGGGACGCCCGGACTGTTCATGGAGACGATCGCCCGGGCGTTCCCGCAGCTCGTGCACTCGAAGCGCGTGGAGTTCGGTGAGGTCCGGAGGATGGCGGGCTTCGTCGCCCAGCCCGTCCGGGTGACGGCCTCGGACGGGAGCACCACCCACGCGGTCTATCTGATGATCCGCCAGGACGATGGCGTGTGGCTGATCGACGGCTGCGTCTGCGCGCCAACGCCCGGCGGATCGCTGGAGATGCAGTTCCCGAACTAGGCGAGCACCTTGACGATCGCCGATGCGGGCTGCGTTTCGGCCCCCGGCTTCTCCCGGGCCTCTGCGCGCTTGGACGCCTCGCGCTCCTTGTAGCGGCGGATCGCGCCGGTCATGATCTCCCCGATGAGGGTCCGGTAATCCATCCCCGAGCCCTGGGCGATCAGCACCAGGTCGCTCCACCCCGGGGTGAGTCCCGGCAGCGGGTTGCACTCGATGAAGTAGATCCGGCCCTTCTCGTCCATGCGGAAGTCGATGCGGGCCACGTCGCGGCAGCCCAGCGCCATGAACGCGTTGCGCGCCGCCGCCTTGAGCTTCTCCACCTGGGCGGGATCGAGCTTTGCCGGCACGTCGTAGCGGATGGAGTCGCTCCAATCGAGCTTGTGCTGGAAGCTGTAGACCGGGGTCTTGTCCTCCTTGTCGAGGAAGACGATCTCCATCGGCGCCAGCACGCGCGGGCGCCGCTCGCCGAGCAGGCCGACCGTGAACTCGCGGCCGCTGATGTACTCCTCGATCAGCGCGGGCTGGTCGTACTTGCCGACGATCTCCTTCACCACCTCGCGGATCTCGGCCTCCGAGTGACACACGCTCTTGGAGAGCACGCCCTTCGAGGAGCCCTCGGCGACCGGCTTCACCATCAGCGGGAAGGTGAACTCCTTGAGGAGCCGCTCCTTGCCCGTGTGCATGAGCTGGAAATGCGGGGTCATCACCCCGGCCTGGCGGACGATCTTCTTGGCCAGACCCTTGTCCAGGGCCAGCGAGAGCGTGGCCGGATCCGAGCCGGTGTACGGGATGTCCAGCAGCTCCAGCAGCGCCGGCACCTGGCTCTCGCGGTTACGGCCCTTGAAGCCTTCGGCGATGTTGAAGACGACGTCGACAGGCTGCGATTGTAAGAGTGAGGGCAGCTCCGCCGTGGCCTCCAGATCCACCACCTCGTGCCCCCACGAGGCGATCGCCTCGCGGATGGCCTGGAGGGTGGTGGGCGCGTCGTACTCGGCCTCCGAATCCTCCTGCGCGTCGTGGGTCGGCTTGACCCGCTTCACGTTGAAGGTGAACCCCACGCGCAAAGGACCGGTGCGCCGGGTCGGCTTGCCCGAGCGCCGCGCGCTGTCCTTGACGTGGAACCGCCGCGCCGCGCTCTCGATGACCGAGTCGATCACCTTGTCGAAGTGCAGGCCCTCGAGCTCGGCGGAGGCGTAGATCCCCGCGCCCGGCTCCAGGGAAGGAAGCGCGTTCACCTCGAGGAAGTACGGAACGCCCGCGTCGGACAGGCGGAAGTCGATCCGTCCCAGGTCGCGGCAATCCACCACCCCGAAGATCTTCTGGGCGGTTTCGCGAACCTCTCGCGCGATTTCCTGGGGGATCTGCGCGGGCGCCCGGACCCGGACGGCCTTGTCCCGCTTCGTCTTCAGCTCGTAGTCGTAGAGCCGGTACCTGCGACTCGAGGCGATCTCCGGGTCGACCACGTATTCGACCGGGGTGAGCACGCCGTGGTGTTCGTTCTTCACCGCCTCGAGGAACCCGACGGCCAGATCGATGCCGGGGACGTACTCCTCGACCAGTACGCCGGTGGGGTACTTCGCCAGCGCCGCGGCCACCTTGGCGCGCGCCTCCTGCACCGTCTCCGCGACCGAGTCCTGGGTGATGCCCTTCGAGGAGCCCTCGTAGTTCGGCTTGATGATCACCGGGAAGTGCAGGTTCTGGGGAAGGAACTGGGCAAGGTGCTCGACGAACTGCCACCCCGGCGTGCGGATCCCGTGCTCCCTCAGGATGAGCTTGCAGAGCTGCTTGTCCAGCGTCACCGCCAGCGCGTACGCGTCCGAGCCGGTGTAGGCGAAGCCCAGCTCGGAGAACAGCGACGGGTAGAACGCTTCGCGGAAGCGACCGCGACGACCCTCCGCCGTGTTGAAGATGAGGTCCGGGTTGTACGCCTCGAGCCGCGACACCGTTCGGGAAGCGGGCCCGGAGACTTCGAAGCGCTCCAGCCGGTGACCGAGCCGCTCGATCGCCGCCGCGAGCGCGTTGACGGTTTCCTCAGTGTCGAACTCGGCCTCTTCCTCGGTATCGGTGAGGCGGAGGTTGTAGGTCAGTGCTATCCGCACCTGCTTCTCCTTTGTCTTTTCAGCGTGCGCCCCTGGCGCGTTGCGTACATTCCCCGCATGACCCGGCTGGTGGCGCGTTCCGCCGCCGCCGCTCGGTCACGGTTCAACACTCCGGCCTCGCCCGCCACCACCCGACCGTCTACCACCTGGGTTTCTGCCCAGACGTCACCAAATCGCAGGCCCAGCGGATCACGGATGACGCGCCAGGCTTCGACCCCGCCGATCACGACCGCACCGGCGACGAACGCAACCGTCCCGACCTCCGGCATCATCCCGAATAGAAGCGGGAGCGCGAGTGGCGCGTTGCGAAGCGTGCTGTCTCTCTTGCGCCCCGCCGAGCGCGTCGGCAGGTGCACGACCTTCACCCCGAAGATCCGCTTGCCGATGCTCTGGCCCGCGAAGATGCCGTCGGCGAGCAGGAGGTACAGGATCGCCAGCACCGCGCCCGCCCGACCGCCGGCGAGGAAGATCCCCCACGCCATCCCCAGATCGGCCAGGCGTGCGCCGATGCGGAGCGGGAGCGAGCAGCGCGGATACGGGGAGCCGGTCCGCTTCTCTGCCTCGATCTCCCGGAGGGACTTCACCCGGGGAGGGGCCATCTGGAGCGGACGGGCGGCGGGGGTCACAATGCGTCGTCCTCGTCGCCGGGAACCGGCGCTTCTCCTGCGAGCTCCGCCAGCCGCTGCCACGGATCCGCGGTGCGAGGCCTCCCGGTCTGCGCCTGCTGCGGCGCGTCCGGACGATCCTCCGAGGCGATGCGGTGCAGGTGTGCGCGCGCGGCCTCCTCGTCGTGCTCGGGGGCCTCCAGGTCGCTGCGGGTGAAGAAGACGAACGCCATCGACGGACGCTTGGAGGACTCGCGCATGGCGAACTGCACGCCGTCGAGGTTCCAGCCCTGACGCACCCAGTGGTTCACGGTGGACTCCAGCGTGCCCTCGTCCACCGTGGAGAGCTCGACGACCTTGTAGTGGAGCGGCGTCATGGGCGCGGCATTACGTCGCAAAGGATGCGTTCAGTCCAGAAGCCGGGCGGCTTCGAGCGCGTGATACGTGAGGATCATGTCCGCGCCAGCGCGTCGGATGGAGGTGAGGACCTCCAGCATCACCCGGTCGTGATCGATCCACCCGTTCTGGGCGGCCGCCTTGAGCATGGCGAACTCGCCGGACACGTTGTAGGCGGCGACCGGCACGTCACACCGCTCCCGGACGGCCCGGATGACGTCGAGGTAGCTGAGCGCCGGCTTGACCATCACCATGTCCGCGCCCTCCTCCAGGTCGAGCGCCATCTCCTTGAGCCCCTCGCGCACGTTGGCAGGGTCCATCTGATAGCCCCGCCGATCGCCGAACTGGGGCGCGCTCTGGGCGGCTTCCCGGAATGGTCCATAGAAGCCGGACGCGTACTTCACCGCGTACGAGAGGATCGGGATGTCGGTGAAGCCGGTCTCGTCGAGCCCCTTGCGGATCGCCCCCACCCGGCCGTCCATCATGTCGGACGGCGCGATGATGTCCGCGCCTGCCTCGGCGCAGGAGACCGCCATCTGCGTGAGCAGCGGGAGGGTGTCGTCGTTGACGACCTGGCCCTGGTGGATCACGCCGCAGTGGCCGTGGTCCGTGTACTCGCAGAGGCAGACGTCCGCCATGATCTGCAGCTCGGGGATCGCGTCCTTCATCGCGCGGATCGCCTTCTGCACGATGCCGTCGCGCGCGTACGCCTCGGTGCCGGCGGCGTCCTTGTGATCCGGGATCCCGAAGAGGATGACCGAGGGCACGCCCAGCTTGTACGCCTGCCGCGCCTCCTCGACCGCGAGGTCGATGGAGAGCTGGAACACGCCGGGCATGGAGCCGATGGGGTTGCGGACGTTGCGGCCCTCCACGACGAACATCGGGTAGACGAAGTCGTCGGGGCGCAGGACCGTCTCGCGGACCATCTGGCGCAAGGTTTCGTTGCGGCGAAGGCGACGGGGTCGATGCAGGGGAAAGCTCATGGCGCGGACCCTACAACGCGCGAACGCGCCCGGTGACATCATCGTATGAAAGATGCCCTGTCAGGCAGGCTGCTCAGGAGACGAGGCGCAGGACCTCCTCCGAGAAGCCCTGCCCCTGCACGCCGTGGAGCACCAGGGGGGGCAGGACGGTGAGCGGCTCGCCTCCTCCCTTGATC
>JBAWAM010000254.1:0-1875 GCA_049589315.1 Myxococcaceae bacterium | reverse complement strand
CGCGACCCGCTGGGCGGGCACCCGGTCGTCTTCGCCACCCTCCCCATCGAGAAGGTCGAGCCCACGCCTTATCAGCGCGACGCCTCGGAGCCGCACGTGAAGCGGCTCGCGAACGCGATGGAACGCGTCGACCGCTACCTCGACCCGCTCATCGCGGTCCGTCACGACGGCAGGTACTGGACACCGAACGGCAATCACCGCCTGCAGGCGTCGAAGCTGCTCGGCGCGAAGTCGATCGTCGCCCTCGTGCTCCCCGAGCCCGACGTCGCGTTCCAGATCCTCGCCCTGAACACCGAGAAGGCGCACAACCTGAAGGAGCGCTCGCTCGAGGTCATCCGGATGTACCGGGGCCTGGTCGGCGCTCGTGAAGGAAACGAGGACGACTTCGCACCGCTCTTCGAAGAGCCGGCGTTCATCACGCTCGGCGCCTGCTACGAGAAACGTCCACGCTTCTCGGGCGGCGCGTACCACCCGCTGGTCAAACGCATTGACACTTTCCTGGCGGAGCCGCTGGAGGACGCCCTTCAAGTTCGCGAACAACGGGCCGAGAAGGTGCTCGAGCTCGACGACAAGGTGGTCGGGGTGGTCGACACCCTGAAGGCAAGAGGACTGCTGAGCCCGTACCTGAAGAACTTCGTCGTCGCGCGCATCAACTTCCTCCGCTTCAAGAAAGGGGGCGAGTTCGACTTCGACGAGACGATCGATCGCATGCTCGAGCTCGCATCGAAGTTCAACGTGGAGCGGGTCAAGCGGGAGGATCTCGCGAGGATGGGCGGCGCGCCGGCAGAAGCCGAGGAGTGATAAGTTGTCTCACCTGATGACCACACGCTCGTCGCTCCTCGCGTTGTCGGCCCTGGCCTGCGTTCTCACGTTCGCCGCGTGTGGCCCTACCCAGCCCATCCCGGAGCCGGAGCCCGGTCCCGAGACGTGCGACAACGGGGTGGACGACAACGGCGACGGGAAGGCGGACTGCGCCGACCCGAAGTGCTTCAAGCACGTGTCCTGTGTCATGGGAGGCGTGGAGCTCTGCGGGAACGACGTGGACGACGACCACGATCTGGCGGTCGACTGCGACGACGCGGACTGCGGAAACGCCCCGCTCTGCAACGCGCCGGGGAACGAATCCAGCGACGCGGCGTGCTCCGACGGCCAGGACAACGACGGCGATCAGCTCGTGGATTGCGAGGACCCTTCCTGCGCCACCACCCAGGCATGTCGCGTGCCCGGGACGGAGGACTGCACGAACATCGCCGACGACGACGCGGATGGCTTCGCCGACTGCGCCGACCCCGACTGCGCAGGCCAGCCTTGCGGCACGGGGTGCCTGTGTGCCGGCGGGAAGCGCACCGAAGAGAACTGCCTCGACGGCCTCGACAACGACGGAGAGGGTCAGACCGACTGCGGCGACCCCGACTGCGCCACCAGCCTCTCCTGCATGCGCCCGTCGACGGAGCTGAACTGCGCCGACGGGATCGACGACGACGGCGATGGGCAGAAAGACTGTGCGGACGTCGACTGCGCGGGGTCGCAGCTCTGCAGCCCGCAGGACGACGGCGCCCCCTGCACCCAGGACAGCCAATGCAAAGGCGGCAAGTGCCTCACCGAGGTCGGCACCGGCAACCCGGGAGGCATGTGCAGCAACGCGGTGAGCTGCAACGTGTCGAACCAGACCGGTTGCAGCGGGGGCATCTGCGTCGAAGGCGGCACCTTCGACTACTGCTTCCCGAAATGTCAGGGCACCAGCGGATGCCGCCCCAGCTACGCCTGCCTCGACCGGGACGAGAGCGCTCTGACGAACAACAGCTACTGCGTCTCGCTGTGCACCCGGGACGCCGACTGCACTGCCACCGGCCAGGGTCCGGACTACGGCTGCAA
>JBAWAM010000253.1:0-5598 GCA_049589315.1 Myxococcaceae bacterium | reverse complement strand
TGGATGTCGAACTTGAACCGCTGACCGGCGTCGGTGCCGAAGGTGACCTCGCCGCTCCAGTTGTGGTCGGAGACCCGCTTCATCGGAGTGGCCGCCCAGCCGTTCATGGTCCCGCGCAGGTGGACCGACGGATATGAGGCCCGGAACGGACTCTCCGTGCTGAACTCGGGCTGGGTGTGAACGTCCAGGGACTCAGCGTTCTCGTCTGCGGGAAGGCACGCGGCGAGCGCGAGCAACAGGAGCGTCGAGCTGCATCGAACGGTGCGGGACATGGGCGGTCTCCGGCGGTCCAGGTACGTCAATCGCGCACGTTGGAGCACGCCGCACATGGACGCGCAACTCGCGACCTTCACGCCGAGCGCGGAGTTCGGGAGTGGGATCCGATTGGAAGCAATGCCTACACTCCCCGGCGATGCGGGATTTCAGGTGGATCGCGTGGGTGGCGGCGGCGGCATTGCTGGGCTGTGGGCACACCACGCCCGTCCGCCCCACGCCGAAAGGAAATCTCCAGCTCCAGGCCGAGATCGGCGGGCCGATCGCCTCCTGGGGCTTCCCCTTCCCTTCGCCTCATGCCACTGCCGGCGCGAGCTACGGACTGCTCGATCGACTCGACGCGCACGCGCACGTCCATCTGACGCCGCTCATCGCCGGTCTGGCCGGGGTCGACGTGGGCTCCACGTTCCTGCTGCTCGAGGAGACCGGGCCCATCCCCGCGCTGTCGGGCACCGCCCGGGTGTACGGGTTCACCGACTTCACCCAGAGCGCCGCCTACTTCGAGGGGACGGCGGCTGCCAGCTACGCCATCGGAACGCGATGGCTCCCGTATGTGTCGGTGACCGGCTTCGGCCAGTTCGCGGGTGGGCCGATCCTCGTCTCGCCTGCCGTAGGCACCCAGCTCTGGTTCGACGCTTTCGGCGTCCAGGCCGAGGCGCGTTGGTTCCAGCCCGACTACGAGACCCAACGCACCGTCATCCCCTGGGTGGGGGTAGGAGGACGGGGCGCGCTCGGGCTCGTCCTGGGCGTTCGTTGGCGCACGGGAGTGCTCAAGTGAAATCCAGAGTGTGGGTCACCTGCGTCGTCCTCGCGCTGCTCGCTGGCTGCAAGATGGATCCGTTCCTCTATGTTCCGCCGCGGGTGACGGCGTACGCCTTCGAGCCGGGCGCCGAGGATCCGGCCGAGGCGGTCTCACCGGATCGTGTGGAGGAGCTCCGGCTGGTGGTGAACGAGGAGGTGACCCTGGGCGCCGTCTACGTCCGGGCGGAGGAGCAACCCCCTCGCGGACACGTCCTCTACTTCCATGGCGCCGGCAGTCACCTCGGCCTGCAGTTCTGGCGCATCAAGCGCATGTCGAATCTCGGATTCGACGTGCTGGGGATCGACTACCGCGGGTTCGGGGTCTCCACGGACCTGACGCCCACCGAAGCCGGCATCGCTGAAGACACCCTGGCGGCATTGAACTGGCTGAAGCAGCGGGCCGGGGATGGGCCGATCATCTACTACGGTCACTCCTTCGGCACCGCCGCCGCCACCCAGCGCGCGGAGGCGAACCCGCCGGACGTGTTGATCCTCGAGTCTCCGCTCGCCTCCGTCGAGGAGTTCAAGAGCGACTCGACGAGGATGGACTTCCCCCTCTCCTTCATTGCCGAGGACACCTGGGACACGGCGGACCGGGTGAGATCGATCCACGTCCCGTTGTTCATCGCGCACGGTACGGACGACCAGCTGATCCGGGTCGAGTTCGGTCAGAAAGTCTTCGCGAACGCCAACGAACCGAAGGAGCTCCTCCTCGTCGAAGGCGGCCAGCACGGAGACGTGCTCCCCGTGGTCCAGGACCGCTACAGCGAGTTCATCGACAAACATCTACCTTTGGTAGGGTCCGCGCCATGACCCTTTTCAACACCGTTCGCAAAGCAGTCCCGGTCACCGCTGCACTGGCTTCCCTCACCCTCAGCGGGTGCTTCTTCCCCAAGGGCGGACCTCCCCCGGGCCCCCTTGCGTCGGACGTGCTGGAGCTCGCCACCCAGCGCTGGCCGGAGTCGACGCCGGAGTCGCTGGAGCAGGGACGTCAGGCGTTCCTCGCCAGCTGTGACGGGTGCCACTCCTATCCCGATCTCGCGCACTACACCGAGGATCGGTGGCCGGTGATCATGAAGCGCATGGGCGCCAAGTCCGACCTCTCGCCCGAGAATTCGGATCGCGTCCTGCAGTTCATCCTCGTCGCGCGCACGTCGTCGGCCGCAGTCGCTCAGGACGCTGCGAAGTAGCCCTCTGCCAGGGCCCGCGCGAGCCCTTCCACAGCAAGCGAGCACACCTCCCCACATTCAACCACGGGCCGATTGTCACGTGTTGAATGGTTTGGTAGGAATCCAGAGGTATCGTCGGGTTCAAGTGCCCGCAACCGCTTGTCATGACTGTGGATTTCGCCATTGACCGGTGGGCGGCGTGGGCCCCCGGACTCTCCGACCCGACCGCGTGGCAGAGCTGGCTGTCGCGGCCGTATCCGCTTTCGGGCGGGAGCGTCCCGGCGCTTTCGGAGATGCCGGCCATGATGCGCCGCCGGGTCGAGCGACTGGGTCGGGTGGCCCTTCAGGCCGCCTACGCGTGCCAGGAGCCTGCGGCCGAGTCTGCCGTGGTGTTCGCCTCGCGCTACGGAGACCTCGCGCGATCAGTGGAACTCCTCACCCAGCTGGCGGAGTCCGCGCCGCTGTCGCCCACCTCCTTCAGCCTCTCGGTGCACAACGCGATCGGCGCGCTCTACTCGATCGCCCGTGGGGACACCGCAGGCTACAGCGCCGTCGCGTCCGGCCCGGAGACGGTGGAGGCCGCGTTCGTCGAGGCCTGCGGACTTCTTTCCGACGGCGCGAAGGACGTGCTGGTGGTGGTGTACGACGAGCCGATTCCCGCGCCGTGGCAGAAGTTCGCGGAGTACGCCGACTTTCCGCGCGCCTTCGCCTGCCGGGTGCGGGCTGCCCAGGGGGGCACCGGCCTGCACCTTTCCTGTCACACCGAGCCTGAAGCGGAGGAGGCTTCGGCGGAGGCCCTCCCGCCGGACCTCGCGGCGCTTCGATTCCTCGTTTCGGACGCAGAGCGGTTCGAGCACAGGGTCGGTCATCGATGCTGGCGGTGGCAGCGGCATGCTTGAGAAGCTCGACCGCGCGTGGCGCGTCATCGGCACCGCGATCTCCTTCGCCACCTTCGGGGTCGGCGGGGTCATCCTCTGGCTGATCTATTTCCCGCTCCTCCAGCTCCTGGTGCGCGATCGGGCGCGGCAGACCCGGCTGGCGCGGCTCACCATCCACCACAGCTTCCGCTTCTTCGTCGGGTTCATGCGGTTCGTGGGGGTGCTCCGCTACCGCATCGAAGGCGTGGAGAAGCTCTCCCGGACGGGGCTGCTGATCCTGGCGAACCACCCCACGCTGATCGACGTGGTCTTCCTGATCTCGCTGATCCCCAACGCGGACTGCGTGGTGAAGGCCAGCCTCGCGAGGAATCCGTTCACGCGCGGTCCGGTCCGCGCCACCGGCTACGTGAGCAACGACTCGGGCCCCGGCCTGGTCGAGGACTGCATCGCCTCGCTCGAGGCGGGCAACAACCTGATCATCTTCCCCGAGGGGACCCGGACCCGGCTGAACCTCCCGATGCAGCTTCAACGCGGCGCCGCGAACATCGCCGTACGGGGGCGCTGTGACATCACCCCGGTCACCATCCGGTGCGAGCCGCTGGGGCTCAACAAGGAGGCGGCGTGGTGGCAGGTGCCGCCCAGGCCGATGAACTTCACCCTCCAGGTGGGGGACGACATCCCCGTGGCGCCGATGATCGCGCAGGCGGGCAGCGAGGCGCTGGCCGCGCGTCAGGTCACCTCGCACCTGTACGACTACTTCACCCGGGAGCAGCACGCCCATGCAGCCGCTTGAACAAGAGATCACCGAACTCATCATCGAGGCGCTCAACCTCGAGGACACCACGCCGGCCGACATCGATCCGGCAGCACCACTCTTCGGCGACGGACTCGGGCTCGATTCGATCGACGCGCTCGAGCTCGGACTCGCCGTGCAGAAGCGGTACGGAATGAAGCTCGCAGGGGACTCCGCCGAGAACCGGCGCCACTTCGCCAGCGTGCGGGCGCTTGCGGAGTTCGTGAGCGCGCACCGCAACGCCTGAGCACATCACCAGACTGGGGACAGCCATGAGCAAGACCGAACTGTTCGAGCGCCTGAAGGCGATCCTGAATGAGACCTTCGACATCGACCCCACCCGCATCACCCCGGAGGCCCGGTTGTACGAGGACCTCGACATCGACAGCATCGACGCGGTCGATCTGATCGTGCAGCTGAAGCCGGTGGCCGGGAAGCGCATCTCCCCCGAGGTCTTCAAGTCCGTTCGCACCCTGCAGGACGTGGTGGACGCGCTGCACGGACTGCTCCACAGCGACACTGCGGCCGCTTGAAGTGGGTCCGATCAGTCCTGGTGGTCCTGCTGACGCTCGCCTATCCCCTGCTCGTCTATTTCGGGCTGGGTCGGTTCGAACCTCGCTGGATGGCCCTGCCGCTGGTGGGGATTGCCGTGGTGCGCGCGGTCGCCACCCGTGAGCGGGTCTGGCTCGTCGCGGCGCTGGGGGCCGGCGTGCTCGCGGCGACGACCCTGCTCGGCAACAGCGCCCTGCCGCTGAAGCTGTACCCGGTGCTGGTGAATGGCGTGCTGCTCGTCGTGTTCGCGACCAGCCTCGCGTTTCCGCCCACCGTGATCGAGCGTCTGGCGCGCCTGCGCGAACCGGAGCTCCCGCCGTCGGGGGTGACCTACACCCGTCGAGTCACCCAGGTGTGGTGCGGGTTCTTCGTGCTGAATGGAAGCACGGCCCTGGCCACGTCCTTGTGGGGCAGCGATGCGATCTGGGCGCTCTACAACGGCCTGGTCGCCTATGTGCTGATGGGCCTGCTGTTCGCCGGAGAGTGGTGGATCCGGCGCCGCATCCGAGCGAGGCACGCCCATGGCTGAGCTCATCGGACTCGAGCAGCTCCTCAGCCGGGGGCGCGCCTCGGATCATCCCGTGGCGCTGAGGGACGGCCGGCCCCTCGACTTTGCCGCCTTCGCTTCGCGCGCCGCGGAATGGCGCGCGGCGTTCGAGTCCCGACCGGGCAGGCGTTGGGCGGTGTTCTTCGAGGACACCTTCGAGTTCGCCTCCGCGCTGCTCGGCGCGTGGCACGCGGGCAAGTGCACCTATCTGCTCGCCGATGCCCAGCCGGCGACCCTGGCGAGGGTCCGCGGCGAGGTCGATGGCTTTGCCGGAAGCGTCCCGCCCGAGCATTCCCCGCTGGCGCCTGGTGAAGGCGCAACCGGAGGATGGAGCCCGTTGTCTCCGGATGCACCGGGGCTGGTCGTGTACACCTCGGGCTCGAGCGGCGCGCCCTCGGCGATCCCCAAGCGGCTGTCGCAGCTGTTCTCCGAAGTCGTCACGCTGGAGTCGCTCTGGGGCGGGAAGCTCGGCGATGGCCGGGTGATCGCCACCGTCTCGCACCAGCACATCTACGGCCTGCTCGTCCGGGTCCTCTGGCCGCTCGCCGCGGGTCGGCCCTTCGAGGCACACAGCCTCCGCTATCC
>JBAWAM010000252.1:0-26071 GCA_049589315.1 Myxococcaceae bacterium | reverse complement strand
GACGCTCGGCGCGTTGCTCGACTGGCCCCCGAAGATCGCCTCGACGAGGTTCCAGTTGAAGAAGCCGATCAACCCCCAATTGATGGCGCCGACGCTGGCCAGCACCAGCAGTGTCTTCGCCACCCCGTCAAAACTCTTGTTCTTCTCCATGGAGACTTCTCCTTGTCCGGGCTTCCAGGAGTGACGGTGGGCATCCAGCCGCGCCTGTTCAGTGCACGTCGCGCCCCGCTCGCAAGCTCGCTCGCCTCCCGGATGAGAAGTCCTCCGCTCAATCAAGCACGCCGTTCGCGCACGCGCTCGAGTCGGAGCCGGTCCCGTGCGTCGAACACGACGCGGAACGCCAGCAGCGCGATCATGAGGGCCCCCAGCGCGCTGCTCGCGCCGAGCACGAACATGATGACGATCTGGTAGCGCACCGCGGTGATGGGCGAAGCGCCCGCGAGGATCTGGCCGGTCATCATTCCGGGGAGGCTCACCAGCCCCGTGACGGCCATGCTGTTCAGCATGGGGGTCATCCCGGTGCGAACGGCCGTCGCCACCACGGGGTGAGCGGCCTCCCAGCGCGTCGCCCCCAGGGCGAGCAGCCCCTCGATCTGCGCTCGCCTCGAGGTGATGTCCCCGAGGAAGCGGTCCAGCGTGAGCGATACCCCGGTGAGCGTGTTTCCAAGAACCATCCCGAGGATGGGGACCGCATACTGCGGCTCGAACCACGGACGCACCTGGATGATCCCGGCGAGGGCCAGACCCGTGAGCACGAACGAGCTGGCGAAGATCGCCACGAAGCTGTCCCAGTAGACGCGCGCGTACCGCTTGCGCGTTCGCCCGACACCCGCCTGACCTGCGATGGCGGTCATCACCAGCCCGATGGCGATCACCGGAATCGGGGCGCGCTGGGCGAACACCCACTCGAGCACGTAGCCGACGAGCAGCAACTGAACCACCATCCGCGCGCCGGCGACGAGGATCTCCCTCCCCAGGCCGAGCTTCAGGGCGGCGGACAGCGCCACGTTCACCAGCAGCAGCGCGGTTGCGAGCGCAACCTGCCAGAGGCTGATCGGGAGGCTCACGCGGTCACGCCCCATTCGTCCCGGAGTGACACCGACCGCGTCGCCACACGCCCGAGCTGCGCAGGATCATGGCTCACCCACAGGCAGGCCCTCTCCCGCGACTCGCGGCGCCAGTCCGCGATCAAGGCTTCGACCCTGCGCGTCGCGTCCGGATCCAGGGATGCTGTGGCCTCATCCAGCAGCAACACGGTCGGTTCGACCAGCAGGACACGAACGAGGGCGACGATCTGCCCCTCCCCGCCCGAGAGGTTCGCCCCCTGCTGCGACAGGAACACGTCGTCGCGACCGAGCCGCGCCAGCAGGGACAGTGCCCGGTCGGGGTCGAAGCGTCGGTCCCGATGGATGCGCAGCGCGAACGGGCGGCGCAGATTGTCCAGCACGGAGCCCTCGAAGAGCACCGGGCGCTGCGACAGGTAGGAGACCCGCGCCCGAAAGGCCGGCATCCGCCAGTCGCGCTGCGACCGGCCATCGAGGGTCACCTCTCCTGCCTCGACCGGCTCGAGCCCCGCGAGCGTGCGGAGCAGGACGGTCTTTCCACTTCCAGAGGGGCCGGTGAGCGCAACGCTCTCGCCCCGTCGCAGCTCGAGGGAGAAACCTCGCCAAAGCACCCGCGCGCCAACGGCTCGTTCGAGTCCCGCCGCAGAGAGCACCACGTCGACCAATCAGCCTCCCTGCGGTTCCGCCCCCATGTCTTGTCTCAGCCCGCCTTGCGTCCGACGGCTTCGGGCGGGAGCGCCGACCTCTGGAGCGATCTTCCCACCGCGCCGGCGATCTGCTCCACCTGACGCATCAGACCGTCGAACTCTGCGCACGTGAGCGACTGCTGGCCGTCAGAGAGCGCCTTCTCCGGGCAGGGGTGCACCTCGATGATGAGCGCGTCCGCGCCCGCCGCCACGCCGGCGCGGGCGATGGCAGGCACGTGCTGGCGGATGCCGATGCCGTGGCTCGGGTCCAGGACGACGGGGAGGTGCGAGAGGGTCTTGAGCACGGGCACCGCGTTGATGTCCACGGTGTTTCGGGTCATCTGCTCGAAGGTTCGGATGCCGCGCTCGCAGAGCATCACGCGGTGGTTGCCGCTGGCGAAGATGTACTCGGCGGCCATCAGCAGCTCCTTGATCGTGGCGCTCGGGCCGCGCTTGAGCAGCACCGGCTTGTCCACCCGCCCCAGGCGCTCGAGCAGCGAGAAGTTCTGCATGTTGCGCGCGCCCACCTGGAGAACGTCCGCGTAGTCGGCGACCAGCGGCAGCGTCTCTGTGTCCTTCACCTCGGTGACCACCTTGAGGCCCGTCTGTTCGCGGGCGAGCGCGAGCAGCTTCAGGCCCTCCTCGCGGAGGCCCTGGAACTCATACGGACTGGTGCGGGGCTTGTAGGCACCGCCGCGCAGCATCGTGGCGCCGGCGGCCTTCACCGCGTGCGCCGCCTCGAGGATCTGCTCGCGGCTCTCCACCGAGCACGGGCCAGCCATGACCACCACGTTGTTGCCGCCCACCTTCACGCCACCGACGTCGATGACGGTGTCCTCCTCCTTCACCTCGCGGGACACGAGCTTGAAAGGCTGCGAGACCCGCAGGGCATCCGCGACGCCCGGCAGCGTCGTGAAGAGCTCCGGGTCGAGGCCTCCCTTGTTGCCGGTGACACCAATGGCCACCCGCTGGGCACCCGGAATGGGATGCGGGGTGAGCCCGAGCGAGCGGACGCGCTCGTTGACCTGTTCGACCTCTTCGGGGGTGCAGCGGGGCTTCATGAGGATCAACATGGACGTCACTCCTTGTTACGCAGAGGGGATTTGAGAGAGGCGACGAAGGCGCGCACACGTGCAGCGATTTCGTCCGGTGTGCCGCCCTCAACGACGCGTGAAGTGATGGCGCTTCCGACCACCACACCGTCGGCATGGGCCGCGAGGGCCTTTGCCTGCGCGGGCGAGGAGACGCCGAAGCCCACCACCACGGGAACAGAACTCGCTGCACGCACTTGCGCCAGCTTCACGCCCACGTCTGCGGGAAGCTCGGCGCGGGCACCGGTCACTCCGGTGACGGACACGTAGTACAGGAAACCGGTGGCAGCGGAGGCCGCCACCTTCACGCGCGCCTCGTCCGAGGTGGGCGCGAGCAGGAACACCATGCCGACGTTCCGTGCGGCGGCAATGCGACGGAGCGTGTCGGCCTCCTCGGGTGGGAGGTCCGGCAAGATGACGGCGTCCACTCCGACGGCAGCGCAGCGGTCGAAGAACCGCGCCTCGCCCATCGCCAGCACCGGGTTGAGGTAGCCCATCAGCACGATGGGAACGTCGGTCTGGCTCCGCAGCTGGCCCGCAAGCTCCAGCACACCGGACAGGGTGGTGCCGCTCGCCAGGGCACGCTCGGAGGCGCGCTGCAGCGTGGGTCCGTCCGCCACCGGATCGGAGAAGGGAAATCCGAGCTCGACGAGGTCCGCCCCACCCTCCACACACGCCAGCGCGACGCGGGCGGAGGTGGCGAGATCCGGGTCTCCGGCCATCACGTAGGTGACGAGCGCGGCTTCCCCGCGGCTGCGCAGTGTCGCGAAGGTCTTCTCGATGCGCGTCACGACAGGCCTCCTTCGAGATGCTGCGCTACGGTGCCCAGGTCCTTGTCTCCGCGGCCGGAGACGTTCACCACCAGGACGCGCCCCGGGCCCAGCCGCCGCGCCACCCGGCGCGCTTCCGCGATGGCGTGGGAGGACTCGAGCGCGGGCAGGATTCCCTCGGTTCGCGAGAGGTACACCAACGCCTCCAGCGCCTCGGCGTCCGTTGCCTGGGCCAGGGTGATACGGCCCGTGTCCTTCAGGTGAGCGAGCTCGGGCCCGACGCCCGGGTAGTCCAGGCCAGCGCTGATGGAGTGCGCTTCGGCCACCTGTCCGTGCGCGTCCTGGAGCAGATAGCTGCGCGATCCGTGCAACACGCCGGGTCGTCCTCTGGCGAGCGCTGCGCCGTGGCGTCCCGTGTCCAGGCCCTCCCCGGCTGCCTCGACGGCGACGAGCTCGACCTCCGAATCGAGCAGGAACCCCGAGAAGATCCCCATCGCGTTCGAGCCTCCGCCCACGCACGCCACCACCGCGTCGGGGAGACGGCCCGTCGCTTCCAACACCTGCGCGCGCGCCTCGCGACCGATGACGGACTGGAAGTCGCGCACGAGCGCGGGGAACGGATGGGGGCCGGTGACGCTGCCCAGCACGTAGTGGGTGTCCCTCACGTTGGTCACCCAGGCGCGCATCGCCTCGTTGCAGGCGTCCTTGAGCGTCCGCGCGCCCGAGGTCACCGGAATCACCCGCGCCCCGAGGAGCTTCATGCGCAGGACGTTGAGCGCCTGCCGCTCCACGTCGACCTCGCCCATGTACACGTCGCACTGGATTCCGAAGAGCGCGCAGGCGGAGGCAGTGGCGACGCCGTGCTGGCCGGCGCCCGTCTCGGCGATGACGCGCTCCTTGCCCATCCTCCGAGCCAGAAGCACCTGCCCGAGCGTGTTGTTCACCTTGTGCGCGCCGGTGTGGCAGAGGTCCTCGCGCTTGAGGAAGATCTGCGCGCCGCCGCAGTCCTCGGTCATCCGCCGCGCCTCGAACAACGGGGTGGGCCGGCCCGCGAAGGTGGACAGAAGACGATCGAGCTCGGCGCGGAATGCCGCATCCTCCCGGGCCTCGCGCCACGCAGCCTCGAGCTGCTGCAGCGCAGGCATCAACGTCTCGGGCACGAAGCGGCCCCCGTACTCTCCGAACTTCATCTCACTGCCTCCCTGGCTGCGGCGATGAACCGCGCCAGCTTGTCGGGATCCTTGATGCCCAGCGCCGCCTCGACGCCGCTGGCGACGTCGACCACCTCGGGGCGCACCGCGCGGATCGCGGCCGCCACATTCTCCGGATTGAGTCCGCCCGCGAGCCACACCGGAAGCTCGCGGCTCACGCCCTTCACGAGGTCCCAGGAGAAGCTGCGCCCGCTGCCCCCGAATCCCGGGCTCGGCGTGTCCAGCAGCAACGCCTGCACGGGCCAACTGCGGAGGACGTCCAGACTGGGGGCGTCGCGGACCTGGAGAGCCTTCACCACCGGAAGCGCGTAACCCGTGCAGTCCTCCGGCCGTTCGTCGCCATGCAGCTGAATCAGGTCGAGACCAACCTGGCGCGCTACGTCGTCCACGCGCGTTCGGTGCTCGTTGACGAAGACCCCCACCCGCTTCACCCGCGGAGGGAGCCGAGCGGCGATCTCCTGCGCCAGCTCCGGAGGACAGAATCGCCGCGAGCCCGGCCAGAAGTTGAAGCCGATCAGCTCCGCGCCCAACTCGGCGGCGAGCACCGCGTCTTCGGCCCGGGTGATGCCGCAGATCTTCACCTGGATCACAGGGCCCCCAATGCGCGCAGCAGGGCGCCCGGATCGTCTGCCTTCACCAGCGCCTCGCCGACCAGCACGTTCGCCGCGCCAGCCTCACGTAGACGTCGTGCCTCCACCACGCCCTTCACGCCACTCTCCGCCACGCCGCGCACCGCCTCCGGAAGGCGGGGGAGCAGGGACTCGCTCACCGCGAGATCGATGTGGAACGTGGAGAGGTCTCGGTTGTTGATGCCTACGATGCGGGCCCCGGCGTCCAATGCATCGTCGACTTCGTAAGGCGCGTGGCACTCCACCAGCGCCTCGAGTCCCAGCTCGTGCGCAGCGTCCAGGAGCGCGCGGGTGCGCTCGCGGCCCAACGCCACCACCAGCAGCAGAGCTGCATCCGCGCCGGCGGCACGCGCCTCCAGCAGCTGGTAGCGGTCGAGGATGAAGTCCTTGCGCAGCACCGGAACGGGCACGACCCGCCGCACCGCGGTGAGATCCGCCAGCGATCCGCCGAAGCCCGGGCCATCCGTGAGCACCGAGATCGCCGCCGCTCCAGCCTCCGCATACCGAAGGGCGAGCGCCGCCGCGTCCACGTCCCCTCTCAGGACGCCCAATGACGGCGAGGCGCGCTTCACCTCCGCGATCACGCGCAGCGGGCCGCCTCGAGGAGACAGCGCCGCGTGCAGGCTGCGCACGGGCGGAGCATCGGCCAGTCGCGCCAGAAGCTCGCGCTCTGGAAGGGACGTGCGACGGGCCGAGACTTCTTCTTCCTTCCGCTTCAGGATGTCCGCAAGGAAGCTCACGCGAGGCCCTCCCGAGAGATCCGCACCAGCCGGGCGAGCGCATCGGCGGCTGCGCCCGAATCGATCGACTCCGCAGCGCGTTTGACGCCTGCCTCGAGGGTGACGGCAGCGCCTCCCACCACCAGCGCGGCAGCGGCATTGGCAAGCACCGCATCGCGCGGGCCGCCGCGCTGTCCGGACAGAACGTCGCGCAGGATGCGGGCGTTCTGAGCAGGATCACCGCCGGTGAGCGCCCCACGAGGATGGCGGCCCAGTCCCAGCGCCTCCGGGGTGAGGGTGAAGTCGTGCACCCTGCCCTCGGTCACCTCGCATACCTGGGTCTCACCGGAGACGGAGATCTCGTCCAGCCCGTCCCCGTGCACGACGAACGCGTGCCGCGCTCCGAGATCCGCGAGCACCCGACCCACCACCGGGACCCACTTCGCCGCGAAGACGCCCAACACCTGGTGCCGCGCCCCAGCCGGGTTCACCAGCGGCCCCAGCAGATTGAACAGGGTGCGAACCCCCAGCTCGCGCCGCACCGACGCCACCGCACCGAAGGCGGGGTGCAGTCTCGCGGCGAACAGGAAGCCGATGCCCGCCTCCGCCACGCAGCGCTCTACCTTGTCGGGCGGCAGGTCGACCTCCACCCCGAGCGCCGCCAGCACATCCGCCGAGCCGCACTGAGACGACACCCTGCGATTGCCATGCTTGGCCACCGCCACACCCGCTCCGGCCGCGACGAAAGCGACCGTGGTGGAGATGTTGAAGGTGTTCTGCCCGTCGCCGCCGGTGCCGCAGGTGTCGATGAACACGTCGCGTGGGACGCGGATCCGCTCCGCTCGCTCGCGCATGACCAGGGCAGCGCCGGTGAGCTCCTCCGCCGTCTCACCTTTGACCGCCAGGGCCGCGAGAAAGGCGCCGATCTGCGCGGCCGAGGCCTTTCCGTCCACGATCTCGTTCATCACGGCCCGCGTCTCGTCGCGCGAGAGATCGTTGCGCGCCATGAGCCTTGTCACTGCTTCGACGATCATCGTACGGCCCTCCGCTTTCCACAGCGCGCCAACCAGTTGCCCAGCAGCGACTTTCCGTGCTCGGTGAGAATGGATTCCGGGTGGAACTGCACGCCCTCGACGTCCAGCGTGCGGTGGCGCATGCCCATGACCGTGCCGTCCTCGGTCCAGGCAGTGACGGCCAGCGCGCGCGGCATGGATTCGCGCTCCACCGCCAGCGAGTGGTACCGACCTGCAGCGAAGGGCGAAGGCAACCCGGCGAACACGCCCTGCTTCCGATGGAGCACCGGCGACGCCTTGCCGTGCACCACCTCCCGCGCGCGCACCACCCTGCCCCCGAAGGCCTGACCAATGGCCTGGTGCCCGAGGCAGACGCCGAGAAGCGGCACTTCGCCCGCGAGCGAGGTGACGGCCTCCAGCGTGATCCCGGCGTCGTCGGGATCGGCCGGTCCCGGGGAGAGCAGCACACCGTTGGGGCGCCGGGCGCGGATGCCCGCGACGTCGATTGCGTCGTTGCGGAACACCTCCACCCGCGCGCCGAGCTCGCCCAGGTACTGCACGAGGTTGAAGGTGAACGAGTCGTAGTTGTCGACCACGAGGACGCGGGGGTTCATCGGCGGCCTCCCACGGTGCGCGTTCCGGCCTGGGCCACCGCGGCGAACAGCGCGCGGGCCTTGTTGACCGTCTCCTGGTACTCGGCGGCGGGACGCGAGTCGTGCACCACGCCGGCGCCGGCCTGGACGCTGACCCGGGTACCCGACTGGAGCAGGGTGCGGATGGTGATGGCCATCTCCATGTTCCCGCTCAGGTCGAAGTAGCCGGCGCACCCTCCGTACGGACCGCGGCGGGCAGGCTCGAGCCGGTCGATGAGCTCCATCGCCCGAACCTTCGGGCTGCCTGAGAGGGTCCCCGCGGGGAAGGTGGCGCGGAGCAGGTCCACGCAGCTCGTGCCCTCGCGGATCTGGCCGCGGACCTCCGAGACCATGTGCATCACGTGGCTGTAGCGCTCGATGGACTTGAGCGTGGTGACGCGCACCGAACCCACCTCGGCGACGCGGCCGACGTCGTTGCGCCCAAGGTCCACCAGCATGGCGTGTTCAGCATTCTCCTTGGGATCCGCCAGGAGCTCCGCCTCGAGACGCGCGTCCTCGGTCTGGGTGCGCCCACGTCGTCGGGTTCCGGCGATCGGCCGCAGCGAGATCTCGTCGCTCTCCAGCTTCACCAACGTCTCGGGTGAGCTGCCGATGAGCGCCTGCTCTCCTTCTTTGAGGAAGAAGAGATACGGCGAGGGATTCACCCGCCGAAGCGCCCGGTACAGCTCGAACGGCGGCAGGCCGACTTCGGCGTCGAAGCGCTGCGACAGCACGATCTGCTGGCAGTCACCTGCGCGGATGCGCCGCTTCGCCTCGCGCACCGCCGCCTCGAACGCGCGTCGATCCGTGCGCGGCAACAGCCGTGGCTCCTCGGGGAGCGGAGCGGGACGAACGTCCTCGAGCGGCTCGCGAAGACGCTGCAGCACCCGATCGATGCGTTCGAGCGCCTCGGCGTGGAGTTGTCGGGGATCATCGCCCGGGTTGCAGCGCGCCTGCGCGATGACCCGCATCGTGTGGCGGAGGTTGTCGAACGCCACCACCGTGTCGAAGTCCATCAGCAGCGCGTCGGGGAAGCCCAGCTCCTCGGGGCCTGCGATGGGCACACGCGGCTCGAGCAGACGTACGACGTCCCAGGACAGGTGGCCCACCAGGCCGCCGGTGAACCGCGGGAGATTGTCCATGCGCACCGCGCGGTGACGCGCGAGGACGGACTCCACATACGTGAACGGATCCCCGTCGTCGCCGAGCCTCCAGCGATAGACGCTGCGCGGACCGGCGCCGAGGAAGGACCAGCGCCCGGCGCGTTCGCCGCCCTCGACGGACTCGAACAGGAAGGCGTGCGACTCGCCGCGCGAGAGCTTGAGGAACGCGGAGACCGGAGTCTCCGTGTCCGCATCAACCTCGACGCAAACAGGGACAGCGCGCCCGGGGCGACAATGTTTCAGGAAGTCAGCGACGCCAAACCCACACCATGCTCCCGTCGATGCGGAAGGAGGTGTCGGCGGTGTTTGTGGTCGCAGTCATGTGCCAATGTGTAGCGAGACATGAGACATGCTGTCAACCCGGGCTTGGCGATTCGTTCATTCAAGAACAGCTGTCGTTCACCAAAGTGGGCAGGTGCACAGTCGAGTGAACAGGGCGCCGGTCTACGGTAGGGCGATCCGTCCTGGCGCGCCGTTCGCACCGGTCTCGGTGTGGCAGCTGTTGCAATCGCCGCTGTACTGCGGGGTTCCCATCTGGCGGACCTTGCCGTTGTAGAGGACCCGGGCCCGAATCGGGAACGTGAGGGTCGCGGAGTTCCGGGGCAGCAGGAAGTTGCCGGAGGCATTCACGGAGAGGGAGACCACCACGCCCATCGCGTCCTCGATCTCGACCGACGCCCCGGCATGGGTGGAGGTTCCGTCCGCCCCCAGGCACATGTCCGGCTCACGGAACGTGGGGTACACCGTGCCGCCCACCCAGAGGTTGGGGGCATCGTCGCCACCTGAGCTCGAGTGACACGAGATGCACGCGCGGCCCGGATTCATCCGAGGTGAGCCGTCGTCGGCCTCTCCCCAGTAGTCCCCGCTGGAGCAGACCGCCTCGGCCGGGATGGCATCCGGTCCGGCGTCCGACGCGCCGCAGCTCCCCGCCGGTGCTCCGGCAGCCTGCCACTGCTCGATGAGAGCGATGTCCGCGGCGGGAAGCATCCCGCCGGGAGGCATGGGCCGAGCTGAATCCTTCATGCGGCTCAGGACCACGTCGTACATGTGCTTCGATGGATCGCTCTTCGCAGGGGCCACCAGATCCGCGTAGGTGACCAACGGCATCGGCGCGCCGCCGGCCGGCGGCGTTCGATGGCACGATTGGCAGTGCTGCGCGAGCAGTGCACTGACGTCGCACGGCAGTCCGCCGCCGGCGTCCGTTTCCTGCGGCGTCGTCCCCGCATCGCCTCCGGAGAAGTCGGGCCAGAACGGCAGGCCCGCTGGGTCTGCATGAGGTTCGCTGCTGGTCGCGCTGACGTCTGCGCTCCCGAAGCAGCCCGCCAGGGTCCAGCAGAACAGCCAGGCAAAGCGCCGCATGAGGTCCACCTCCGTGCGGCGCTGGTCTACAAATAGTGGGCCAGCGACGATCAGGCTGACTTCGCGAGGCTCCGGAGCTGGGGCGCCTCGGACAGGAACTTGAGCGTCGAGTACTTCTCCGCCGCATGATTCAGCGCCCACTCGTCGCGGAACAGCACCAGCTTGTTTCCGTCCCGGTCGGTCACGGTCTGCCGGTTGCCTTCCCAATCGAAGGCCTTTGGGTCGTAGTCGCCGTCGACCCAGCGCGCGAGTTGGAACGAGAGCTTGTCCAGCATGATGCGAGCGCCGTACTCGTGTTCGACTCGGTACTGCAGCACCTCGAACTGGAGCGCGCCGACCACGCCCACGATGGGATCCTTCATGCCCATCTGGAGCTGGTTGAAGATCTGGACGGTGCCCTCCTCCGCGAGCTGCTCGAGCCCCTTCTCCATCTGCTTGCGCCGCAGCGGATCCTTCGAGCGGACGATGGCGAAGTGCTCCGGAGAGAACCGGGGGACGCCCTGGAACTCAACCTTGCCGCCGTCCGACAGCGTGTCGCCGATCCGGTACTGCCCCGGGTCGAAGAGGCCGATCACGTCGCCCGGCCACGCATCCTCGATCGCGGTCCGCTCGGAGGCCATGAACTGGGTCGGCTTGGTCAGCTTGACCTCCTTGCCCAGGCGCGAGTGGTACGCGCTCATCCCCTTGGTGTACCGGCCGGACACGATGCGCATGAACGCGACGCGGTCGCGGTGCGACGGATCCATGTTCGCCTGGATCTTGAAGATGAAGCCGGAGAACTTCGGCTCCGTCGGCTCGATCGGACCGGTGGTGGCCTCGCGCGGCGACGGCGGAGGCGCGAGCTCGAGGAACGCGTCGAGGAACGGCCGCACGCCGAAGTTGGTCATCGCGCTGCCGAAGAACATCGGCGTGATCTGCCCAGCGTCGCTCTTCTCTCGGCTGAACTCGTCGCCGCCGACGTCGAGCAGCTCGATGTCCTCCCGGAGCTGGGCGAGCTCACGCTCGGACAGGACCTGGTTGATCTCGTCGGAGTCGATCGACACCGACCTCTCCTCGACCTCGGATTCACCGTGCCGGCCCTCGGCGGAGAAGAGGTGCACCACCCGCTGCGCGCGGTCGTAGACGCCGCGGAACTCGGGGCCCATGCCGATCGGCCAGTTCATCGGGTAGGCGTGGATGCCGAGCACCTGCTCCAGCTCGTCCATCAGCTCGAGGGGCGAGCGCCCGTAGCGGTCGAGCTTGTTCACGAAGGTGAAGATGGGGATCTCGCGCATCCGGCAGACCTTGAAGAGCTTCTTGGTCTGCGGCTCCACGCCCTTGGCGGCGTCGATGAGCATCACCGCGCTGTCCGCGGCGGCGAGGGTCCGGTAGGTGTCCTCGGAGAAGTCCTGGTGGCCCGGGGTGTCCAGCAGGTTCACCGCATGGTCGCTGTAGACGAACTGGAGCACCGACGAGGTGACGGAGATGCCGCGCTCCTTCTCGAGCTCCATCCAGTCGGAGGTCGCATGCCGGCTCGCCCGCTTGGCCTTCACGCTGCCGGCCAGGTGGATCGCCCCTCCGTACAGCAGGAGCTTCTCGGTGAGCGTGGTCTTGCCCGCGTCCGGGTGGCTGATGATGGCGAAGGTTCGCCGACGGGCGACCTCTTTTTCGAGCTGCGGATCCGACATGCGTTGGCCCCCTACCACCGCTCTCCCTCCATGGCGAGCGGTCGGGACTGGTTTCAACACCCCTCCGCCGCGGATCATGCCGGCGGTGGCCGGCTCAGGGGTTGGGGAGACCGAGCGTCCCAGCGGCGACCGCTGCCCAATCGTCGCGAGAATTGGTGTCTGGGCCGGGCTTCCGGCTGACGGTCAGAAACCTCGCGGCGTCGAGCTGGCGAGCGCCCTTCTGGTCGACGGTGATCTCCGGGAGGCTCGGGGTGGTGGTGAGTCCACAGCGCTGCCCACCGCATGTCGTCGGATCCCACTCGAATTCACTCTGCAGGCCGCGCAGCCACACCGACGCGTACTGGGGATCGAGCGTTCCGGGGTTCACCGCGCTGCTCCACAGCGGGACGCCGTCCAGGGTCTTGCCTGCGAGGTCGCGAACCCGGAGCACGCCCTCGGCCGCATCGCACTGGGCGTCCTCGTAGACGAAGTCCCATGCGCCCGGGAAGTTCGTGGCGGTCGGCTGCTCGTCCTTCGCCCCGAGCTCCGAGTACACCGCGTCGCCCTTGAATGGGTTCGTGTTGAGGTGGACGACGATGAGGTCGTCGGCCTCGACCTCGGTGTCCGGGAAGGTCGCCAACAGCGACGGCTTCGACGCGCCCTCCCAGGTGAGCGTCAGGTGCGAGGCGGAGCCTGCCGTGAGCGCCTTCAGCTCGATCAGGTCGCGCCCCTCCGGGCCAGCGCAGAGGATCTCGTTCAGCACCAGCTTCGCGCGCGGGAAATGGCCCAGGAACTTCTCGCGCCCGCTCCTGACCGTCACCGCGTTCCCCAGCACGTCCCGCAGCCCGGCCCCGAGCTGCACCGCGTACTCGGCGCGGACCTGCTGCGGGTCGGTGGTGAGGAGCACGACGCGCCCATCGACCGATGCGGCGCGGGCGGTCAGGCCTCCGCCGAAGCTGAACCCCGAACCATTCGCAGGCACGGTCGATGGGTCCAGCGGGCGAGAGAAGGTCAGCCGGACCTGGTCCGGGCCGAGCGCCAGCGCGTCCTGGAGCTCCGCGTCCGAGCAGTCCAGCGACGCGAAGTCGGCCTCGTCGAAGGCCCACACCTCGACCGACCTGTCTCCGATGCGGAACGGGACCGCCTCGAGCTTGAACTCGCAGAACGTGGTGTCTCCGAGCGGCTCCGCAACCCGCGACGGGGCGACGACGATGTAGCGGGAGTTCGAATACCCGCCCCTCGCCTCGATCGCAGCGAACCACAGTCCCTGCTCGAGCGAGATCCAGGCGCCGGGAGCGACCCACTCGTGGATGAGCGAGCCCTCCAGACGCACGAGCTCGCCGTCGAACTGCCAGCCGGTGTCGAGGAGCCGGTCTTCGTCCGTGAGATCCTGCACGAGCGCGTTCAGGTCCTCGCCCTGCGAGATCCGCTCGTAGTTCGAAATCTTTGTCACCTCGATCCGGGCGTCCGGCTCCCGCCGGAAGTGGCGGACGTGCATCCGGACGCGATCGCCGCGCGACGGCATCGGAGAGAGCTCCGCCGGGTCGACGCGAACGAACAGCGCGGGCCCGGTCTTCTCGGACTGGATGAAGAAGCCGTGGAGATCGGGATGCGAGGGATCTTTGCGGATGACGTAGGTGACCAGCGCCCCGTCGATGGGAAGATCGACGTCCGCCTGGACCGAGTTCCGGACCGCGTCGATCTGTTTCGAGGCCCGGGCCTCCACGGTCATGCACTTCTCCGGAGCAGTGTCGCACTCGGAAACGCCGCCGTCGGGAGTCGAATCCCCGGACGATGAAGGACAAGCGGAGAGGACGACGAGGAGCGGGGCGGCGGGAAGGAACGAGCGCATGAGATGTCCGGAAGCGCCGGATGATACGGCAGTACGTCTCCAGTGTCGGCCCCCGACACCCGATGTCCGGGCGCGGGATGGCGCGACGAAGGTCCGTACCTAGTGTGTCGCGGTCAGGTCGGCGGGTCGGAGGGCGACATGAAGACGGGGTGGGTGTGGGTCGCGGCATGTGCGCTCACGGGTTGCACGTCCGTGAGGATGGTTCAGCGCGACAACTGCTGGGTGAAGCAGACGGAGAAGTGGCCGAACCGCGTCAATGAGGAGATCGGTCCCTGCGGACGCGATCAGCCTCAATGGTCGGAGGATCGACTGACCCGGCTGGTGCAGGAGTGCGTCGCCGAGGCGGACTACCAGTGGCACAGCCGTGCGGTGCCGGCCTGGGGCAAGGGAGAGCCGCTGCCGGAGCGCGAAGCCGAGCAGCGAATCCTCGAGCGCTGCTACGCCGATACCGCGGAGATGCTCATCGCCGAGAAGAACGCGGAGAAGATCATCGCGGAGAAGGAAGCGGAGAACCGTGCCCTGCGCGGGCAGCTCTCGGATATGCGCTCGGACCGGGAACACATGCGCAAGCACACCGGCGCGCTCGCGGAGGCGCTGGGCGAAGCCGCGAAGAAGCCCGCGCCCGCGGCCGTAGCGACCGCCACCGCCCGCGGCGATGGGAACGCGAACACGGACAGCAAGAGCAACACGGTGACCGAGTCGACCCACACGTCGACGCTTGGCAAGGAGAAGCGCGTCACCACGCCGCGGACGATCCCAGCGCCCGTGCCGACTGCGAACAAGGCGACGCCCGCGAAGCCGCAATGCGAGCCCCCGAAGAATGCCACCAAGCCGGAGGTGGTGAAGCTGAAGGCCTCCGATACGGCCGCGGAAGCATCGGACAAGGCACCCGACTGCGACCCCATGCCCCCGGCCGAACCCGCCGCAAGATGAAGATCGGGTGAAGCAAGCCCTTCACGGCACCCGAAAAACAATCACGCGAGCGGAGATTCTTCGCAAAACCTTCATGAGGAGAGCCGCTCGATTGCGCTCCTCGCGCCGGCGGGCTCGCCCTCCCGGAGCTTCAACGAGAGATTGCCGGGGCTCCACCGTCGTCCGCCTACGCGCCGCAGGCCCTCGGCGAGCCGAACGACACGAGCCCACCTGGCGCCGAGGGGGCCGCCTGGTGCAGGGGTACGTCGCCGCGGCTACTGCCCGTGGCACAGCCTCGCGGCGGCGGCCTGGGGACGCCAGTCACGCTAGATGGAGAAGTGATACTGCAGGTTCACCATGAACCACCGCCCCGCCTGCGGGTACGGGTGAGTCGTACTCCCGCCCTGCACGTACTGCGTGTCCAACACGTTGTAGACGGTTGCGTCGATCGAGAGCCCGTCGAAATACACGTCGCTCAGGCGCACGCCGGCGTTGATGAGCGCGTACGCAGGGACGGTGTTGTCGGGATCCACGAACGACGTGCTGGGGAACCGGACGTCGATCGGCGAGAGCTGCTCGCCCACGTATCGCAGCGTGACGTTCGCCCACGCCTTCTTGTAGATGCGATACAGCGGGTTGAAGTCGACCACCAGGTTTCCGGTCAGGTTGGGGATATTGAAGATCTGGCTTCCCCGGGTCCCGTAGTCCCTGCCCTCGAGCAGGTGCTGGTACACCACATTCGCGCGAACCTGGTACGCGTTCTGGATGAACGCGAGCTCCTCTTCGACGCCCACCGTCTTGAGCGAGCCGGAGTTCTGATACAGCGGCTCGGTCGGCGCGGCCTGGTTGTTCCGGAAGACCAGGTCGTACATGTGGTTGTAGAAGAAGTTGACCGTGTTCTTCAGGCGACCGTCCAGGAAGGACACGGTCGGCGTGAGCTGGACCGAGCGCATGTGCTCGGGCATCAGGCTCTCGGCGCCGCGATAGCTTGCCAGGGAGTTGTAGCGATACCAGTACGGCGCGTCGACGAACGACTGGGCGTAGGAGAGCTTGAGGTCGAACCAGTTGTTCGGCGTGTAGATGAGGGCTGCGCGCGGGCTCAGGTCGGTGATGTCGTCGCCCTTGTGGCGTTTCTTCAGGTCGTAGCGGACCCCGACGTTGAGGATGAGCGGCGCGAAGATGTGCTGCTTGAGCTGGACGAAGCCCGAGTAGATGGTCTCGCTGCCCTTCGCCAGGAGCTGCCGGGCGGAGGTGTCGGCGAACCGGGTCCACTCGTCCATCTCTCCGACGGCCAGCACGCTGTCCAGCAACCGCATCCGGTCGATCTGGGCGCCGAACGTGACGTTGCCCTTCCCGATCCCGAGCTCATAGCGGTATCGCCCCTGGACGATCGCGCCGAGCGCGTCGTCATTCCAGCCGACGTAGGAGGAGGCGGCGGTGCTCGGGGCCCCCGAAAGGATGGTGGTGAAGTCGTTGGTGTCGTAATTGCCAGTGAGCTCGATCTCGAAGCTCTCACCGATCGAGCGCGAGAAGTTGAGCTCCAGGTGGTTCGAGGTCGAGGCGAGACCGGGGCCCTGCCCGCGGAACTTCCGGATCGCGTCGTATTCGTAGACCTCGCCGGTCATTCCGGTGGAGGTGAACGGGTCGACCATCTTCCCGGACCGTGTATTGGCCAGGATCTTGAAATTCCCGCTCCGGGCCGAGATCCCCAGGTCATAGGAGTACGGGTCCCTGAAGCCGTCGACGATGGCGAAGCCGTCCCGAGGCGACGCCGCAACGTCCTGATCGGCGCTGACGGGGACCTTCTGGCCATCCGCCGTGTAGATCGAGCCCCACATCATCACGTCGCCGGTGTCGCCAAACCCGGTCCCCACGGTGACGTTTGCGGTGCGCTGCCCGTAGTTGCCGATGCCGACGCGCGCGGTCGCGCCGTCCGCCTCACGTCCGGAGCGGGTCACCAGATTGACGACGGCGGTGAGCGCGACGTTTCCGTACAGAGGAGAGCCCGGACCGCGGAGCACCTCGATCTGCTTCACCCGGTCCAGGCTGATGCTGAAGTCGGGCGCGGCCATCGAGTAGGCGCGCGAGTTCAGGCGGTGGCCGTCCACCAGCACCAGGATCTTCTGCTGCGCCGAGGCGTAGACCCCGTGCATCGCAACGTTGTACTCGTTCTGGTCCGCTACCAGGGTCATGCCCGGGACGTAGGTGATCAGTACGTCCAACAGGTTCCGCGCGCCGATGGCGCGGATCATGTCCCGGGTGATCACCGTCACCGGGACCGGGGTCTCGTTGAGCGGCTCCTCTTGACGCGAGGCGGAATAGACGCTGAGCAGGTCCTGCTCGAGCTCGAAAAGATCGACCACGAGCTGATCGCCCATGCCCGATGAGTCCTCCCCCATGGCGACGGGACCAGACTGCGTCGCGGCGGCTGCTGCCGGTTCCTCCGCGCGCGCCGGCTGTGCCAGGACGGAGAGGAATGTGAGACCCAGGGCGGTGCTCCGGGTCGAAAAAGGCATTCTCAGAACGCGCAAGGGGGCCCCCGTTTTTGGTTCAAGAGCGTCCGATGTTTGAACAATAGCTGTCAAGCGAACTTCAGGTTTTGGACAGGCTTGTCGCCGATACGCTGGGAGTCAGCGCCCCCTCACGAGCTCGCGGACGTGTATCGGCCGATCGAGCGCAGCCAGACCATCCGTGAGAACGCGGAGAACACGATCGCCCCCGCGATCGGCAACGCGATGTCCATCACCTCGAGCCTGCCCAACATGGCGGAGGCCGGGAACGTGGTCATCAACGCGAGCGGGATCACGAACGTGAACAGCAGCCTCAGCCCTGTGGGAAAGATCGAGGACGGCCAGCGCGCCGCGTCGAAGATCGACTGGAAGAGATAGGTGAGGTTGTCGATCTTCACGACGTAGAAGGCGGCGCTGACCGTGAGGATCCACAGCGAGTAGAGGATCGCCACCGAGGTGATGAACAACAGCAGCGCCGCCCCCAGCTGCAGCGCGGTGGGAGCCGTCCCGATCCGCTGGAACGCATAGACGAAGATGGCGCCGGCGGCGATCACGTTGGTGACGCGCCAGGGCAGGAACTTCGCGGTGGAGACGAGGAACTGCGCGTCGGCGGGCTTGAGCAGGACGAAATCCAGCGTGCCCTTGCGGATGTGCTCCACCACGGAGACCAGGCTGGGGTTGATCGCGCCCTCGAGCACGGCCTGCAGGAGGGTGAACCAGCCGATCACCAGCAGCGCCTCGCCAAACGACCAGCCAGCGATCTCCTGGCGCTGGTCGTAGACCACGATCAGCGGCGCGAGCGCGGTCAGGGTCCAGAACACCGAGATGGCACCGTCGATGAGGAAGTCGTAGCGGTACTGCACCGACATCAGCAGCGACGCGCGGAGCTGAATCCAGAGCAGTCGGAGATAGCGCAAGAGCTTCATCTATCCTCCGAACGCGGCGAACCGCTTGAGCCCTGCCCGCCACATCCCCCAGGCGAGCAGCGAGAGTCCGGCCACGTACGCCCACTGTCGCGCCAACATCGTGAGCGCCCCGACCAGGTCATAGCGCGCCGTGAGCACCTCGACCGGGAAGCCGATCTGATACCGGAACGGGAGCCACTCCAGGATCCGCTCCATGAACGAGGGGAAGAGCTCGATCGGGATCAGGTACCCGCTGAAGACCATGTATGCGGCGAGCCAGACGTCCATCACCTTCAGGCTGCTCTCCATGAAGAAGCACAGGGTGCCGATGATGATGCCCACCAGGAACGTCATCAGGAACGCCCCCAGCACGGCGAAGGCGAACACGATCCACAGGGGGAGCGAACCGGCGACGTGCTCCGCGCCGACGGTCAGCAGGAGGACGAGTCCGATCGGCACCGCGACGATCACGCGCATTGGAATCGCCGCGAGGTGCTCGACCGCATACGCCACGATCGGCGAGAGCGGTCGGAGCAGCCGCATCGAGAGCGTGCCCTGTTTCACCTCGAAGTTCATCTGCCAGGCGGCCCACGCCCCGGTGAGCTGGCGCACGATGAAGGTCGCGAGGAAATACGCGACGAACTCGTCCTGACCGAAGCGACCGATCGGTGCCTCCCGGGCGACCGCCGTCCACAGGGCCATCATGATCAGCGGCATCGTCGTGGAGAGCACCCACACGACCATCTCCGCCCGATAGGCCACCGCCTCGGCGAACCCCACCCGCATCAGCGTCGGAAAGGCCTTCACCGTGTTTCGCAAACTCACTTCGCGGACTCCGCTGCGCCCTCGCGGTCGGCGCGGCTGCGCGCGAACAGCTCGCTCATGACCTCCTCGAGCGGCGGATTCTCCACCGTGAGGTCGCGCACCGGCAGTGTGCTGAGCGCGCGGGTGATCGTCTGGTTCAGCGTGTCCTGGGGGACCTGGAGCACTGCTTCGGCGGCGTCGAACCGGACGACCTCTCCGAGCGGCAGGAGCGCCTCTTTCGGGACCTCTCCCGCGAACCGGAGCACGACGCGCTTCTCCGGACGTATGTGGCGGACGAGCTCGTCCAGCTTGCCGTCGTACGAGAGGCGGCCCTTGTCGATCACGATCACCCGGGGCGTGAGCGCCGCCACGTCGTCCATGTAGTGGCTGGTGAGGATCAGCGTCGCCCCATAGCGCTCGTTGTAGTCGCGGATGAACGCGCGGATGGTCGTCTGCATCGACACGTCGAGCCCGATGGTCGGCTCGTCGAGGAACAGGACCTGGGGCCGGTGGATCAGCGCCGCCGCCAGCTCGCACTTCATCCGCTCGCCGAGCGAGAGCTGACGGGTCGGCTTGTTCACGAGGTCGCCCAGCTCCAGCAGGTCGGTGAGCTCCTTCACCGTCTGTCGGTACTGGTCGTGCGGCACGTCGTAGATCGCGCGGTTGAGCTCGAAGGTCTCCGACGGAGGCAGATCCCACAGGAGCTGCTGCTTCTGGCCCATCACCAGCATGATCCGCTTGAGGAAGGCGTCCTCCCTCCTCTGGGGAATGAACCCGTCGACGCGGGCCTCCCCCCCGCTCGGGTAGAGCAGCCCGGAGAGGACCTTGAGGGTGGTCGTCTTGCCCGCGCCGTTGGGACCCAGGAAGCCCACGCGCTCGCCGGCGCCGATTTCGAAGGAGATCCCATCGACCGCCTTCACCTCGGTGTAGGTCCGGTGGAAGAGCGAGCGGGCAGCCGCCATGAGCCCGGGCGGACGCTTGTGGACCTTGTAGTGCTTGCGGAGCTCCCTGACGGAGATCATTCGGCAGGCAATTAACGCGAAACGCCCACCGTTGCGATGGTTTATGAGGAGATGATGAGCACCTACGACAAGGACCTGGCGAAATGGTTCCCGCGGCTGATCGCCGTGTGGCGCGCGGTCCGTCGCTCGCCCCCAGGTCCCCCGGATCGCCTCACGCCGCCCGAGCTCAAGGAGGTCGGGGCTGCCGTGCGCCGTTTGTCGCTCGGGCTGACCCGGGAGCGCGAGCTGGCGGGGGCGCACTACATGGACGACCCGAAGCTGCTCGGCGCGTACCTGCTCTTCTATTGGCCCGTGTCATACGCCCAGGCGCGACAGGTGCTGGGCGAACTCCCCAATCGCCCGCGCACGGTGCTCGATCTGGGAAGCGGTCCGGGCCCGGTGTCGTTCGCGGCGATGGACGCGGGCGGCGCCGAGGTCACCGCTGCCGATCGCAGCCGCCCTGCGCTCGAGCTCGCCCTGAAGCTGGCCGCCGAAGCGGGCGAGGCGCTGTCGATCCGCAACTGGGATCCGCAGGCGAAGAAGGGCCTGCCGGAAGGCCAGTTCGACGTCATCACCATGGGCCACGTGCTGAACGAGCTCTTCGGGCAGGACGACGTCGCGCTGGCCCGGCGCGCCGACCTGCTGGAGGAGGCGCTCGGGAAGCTCAAGCGCGGAGGCTCGCTGGTGGTGATCGAGCCCGCGCTGCGCGACACCTCGCGC
Source organism: Myxococcaceae bacterium (assembly GCA_049589315.1). Taxonomy (GTDB): domain Bacteria; phylum Myxococcota; class Myxococcia; order Myxococcales; family Myxococcaceae; genus JBAWAM01. The sequence goes on along the minus strand of JBAWAM010000252.1, from coordinate 5,384 downwards.
AACCTGCTCAAGGTCCGCGATCAGATGGTGTCCCGAGGCTACGCGATCCGCGCGCCGTGCATGTTCCGCGGCAACTGCCCGGCGCTGGTGAAGGAGAGCGACTGGTGTCACGCCGAGCGCTCGTGGGAGATGCCCCGCGTCGTCGAAGACCTGGCGCGCGCGGCACAGCTCCACAAGGAGGCGCTCAAGATGAGCTACCTCGTGCTCGCACCGAAGGGAGAGGCGTGGCGCGAACCGCCGCCGGGCCGGCTGTTCCGGATCGTGTCCGAGCCACTCGAGGGCAAGGGACGCCATCGCTACATGGGCTGCGGCCCCGAAGGCCGGGTGGGACTGGCGCTGCAGACGAAACACGAGACCCCGGAGAACAAGGCCTTCTTCCACCTGCGCCGGGGTGACGTGATCTCGGTGAGCGAGACCGAGGAGCGCGGCGACGGGTTCGCGCTCACGGACAAGTCACAGGTCCGCGTGGTGGCGCCCGCGGGACGGCGGCTTCCGGAGCCGTGGGAGTCGACCTGATCACCTCGAGATGACCGGAGGGGCCCTGCGGAAGATCGTTCCGCCGTTGCCCACGATCCAGAGGTCATCTGGACCGCTTCCCCAGACATCATTCGTGGTCACCGAGAAGTCGGTCGAGGTCACGACGCTCCAGGCGGTCCCGTCGAAGTGCTGGATGCCGCCGTAGTTTGCGACCAGCCACACGTCGCGCGGCGACGCGCTCCAGATCGCCTTGAACTGGATGTCCGTCGAGGGTTGGGGAACCAGGGGTCGCCACACAGCCCCCTCGAAGTGGAGCACCTTGTCGTTGGTGATGGCCCAGACATCGTTGGGCGCGCTTCCGTCGAGATCCTCGATGTAGAAGCGCCCCGAGCCGTCAACGGACACTTCGACAAAGGCCCCCGATCCGTTCCGATGTCTCCTCAGCGCGATGTCGGATCCGTCCGAGGCGAGCCACACGTCGCCGGGCGATGCACCCCACAACTGCGTGACCGACGCGTACGAAGCGGAGTAGGGGATCTCGAGCCACTTCGAGCCATTCCAATGGAGCACGTGGAACGCACCGGAGCTCTCCTCGGGCAGGACCCAGACGTCGTTCGGTCCGCTGGCCCAGACATCGAGGATGTCCTTTGAAGTCGGGACCTCGAAGTACGACCACTGCAATCCGTTCCAATGCAGCACGATCCCGTTGTCGCCCACGGCCCAGGCATCTCCAGGAGCGATGGCGAACACCGCGTTGAAGTCGACGGCGGTGGGGGTGGGCGTGACGCTCCAGCGCGTTCCGTCGAAGTGGATGATCGTCCCGAGCTTGCCCACCGCCCACACGTCCGTGGCGCTGCTGCCGTGGACTGCGACGAGATCCTGCTGGGTCGCGCTGTCGGCCCGCACGAATCCAGATTCGTCCTCAACACCAGGGCATCCCAGAACCATTGAGGCGAGAGCCAGCACATACAGTCGTTTCATCGGTTCGATCTTCTCATCAAATTCCCGCTTGGACGAAACCAACCCGCGCTTTCGGCCGACAACCCCGGGTACTCTCGGACTCATAGTCCACCTGGGATCATCATGACTTCCATCTCGAAGCCCAGAAACAACGGTCTCCGCACGGAGCCAGCCCCCACCCGAGCCGAATCCACCCGGCCGGGGACGACGGAGACCTCCGCGCCCACGACCTCGGACCCGGCGGTCGCCGCGCCGCGTGACGAATTCGTGACGAAGGCACCCTCCGCTCCCCTTCCCTCGCAGCCCACCGTGGCGACTCCCTCCGCCAGCACCGAGGAGTTGTGGAGCGATCGAGCTGAGCCGATGGTGAAGTCCACCGGGTCCTCCTGGAAGCCCGGCATGGGCGCTCTCCCCTACCCCGGAGGCACCGCGTTCCGCGTCTGGGCCCCCAACGCACAGCGGGTTCAGGTCATCGGTGACTTCAACGGTTGGGACCCGATGAAGGCGGTCGAGCTCAAGTCCGAGGGCTACGGCAACTGGAGCGTCGATGTCCCCGGGGCCGGCCACGGGCAGAAGTACAAGTTCGTCATCCAGGGAAAGCACGGCGACTGGCGCTGGAAGGACGACCCGCGCGCGGCCGACGTCACCAACTCCACCGGCGAGGCGATCATCTACGACCACTCGAAGTTCCAGTGGAAGCACGACTGGGACTTCAAGATGCCGGCCTGGAACGAGGCGATTATCTACGAGATGCACGTCGGCACGTTCCACGACTCGCCGGGATGGGGTCCGGGCAATTGGAACAGCGCGATCGACAAGCTCGATCACCTGGCGGACCTGGGCGTCAACGTCATCAAGATGATGCCCTCGGCGGAGTTCGCCGGAGACTTCTCCTGGGGCTACAACCCCGCGTTCCCCTTCGCGCCCGAGAGCGCCTACGGCAGCCCGGACGACCTCAAGCTGTTCGTGGACGAAGCCCACAAGCGCGGCATCGCGGTGGTCATGGACGTCGTCTACAACCACCTCGGGCCTTCGGACCTGCCCATGTGGGACTTCGACGGGGAGACGCACGGCCACGGCGGCGAGTACTTCTACACGGACTGGCGCTCGAGGACGCCCTGGGGCAACACCCGGCCCGACTTCGGCCGTCACGAGGTGCGCGAATACGTCCGCGACGCGGCGCTCACCTGGTTGCGCGACTACCACATGGACGGGCTGCGGTTCGACGCGACCTGGGAGATCCGCGGCCATGGCGGCGTCGACAACCCGGACGGTTGGAAGCTGCTGCGCGAGATCAACGAGGCGGTGAACCGCGACTTCCCGCAGAAGCTCATCATCGCGGAGGACCTGCGCGGCGAGGCAGGGATCACCCATCCGCAGGGCGCTGCGTTCGACTCGCAGTGGGATTCCAACTTCGTCCACACCATCCGGCGTGAGGTCTCGAGGCCCGACGATCATCAGGTGGACCTGAACAGCGTTGCCGACGCCATCCGCTCCCGGTTCAACGGCGAAGCGACCCAGCGCGTCATCTACTCGGAGAGCCACGACGAGGTCGCCAACGGCAAGGAGCGGCTCCCCACGGTCGTGGGTGGGTGGGACGCGGGCGGCTGGATGGCGCGGAAAAAGTCCAGCCTGGCGGCGGCGGTGACCCTCACCAGCCCCGGTATCCCCATGCTCTTCCAGGGCCAGGAGATCCTCGAAGACGGTCACTTCAAGGCCGAGGACCCGATCGACTGGCGGAAGGAAGGGCAGCACGCCGGGATCGAGAACCTGTACCGGGACCTGGTCCGGCTGCGCCGCAACTGGCACAACAACACCCAGGGCCTCAAGGGCAACAACGCCAACGTCTTCCACGTCAACAACAACGACAAGGTGATGGCGTGGCACCGCTGGGACAAAGGTGGCCCGGGCGATGACGTGATCGTGGTCGCCAACTTCAGCGGCAAATACTTCCAGAACTACGACATTGGCCTGCCTTCGGACGGGAGCTGGAAGGTCCGGTTCAACAGCGACGGCCACGGCTACTCGTCCGACTTCGGCAATGCACAGGTCTACCCGGTCGAGGGCCGCTGGCAGGGCAAGGACGGGCTGGCGGCGAGCGGCACGGTCACGGTGCCGCCCTACAGTGTCTTGATCCTCTCGAAGGACCGCTGACAGGAACTTGATCGCGCCCGCGAAGGGCCTACCTTCTCCTACACGCAGAGGTTCTCGCGTCCAGGAGAAGCCCATGAAGCGTCCATTCGCCCTCGCCCTGCTGCTCGCCGTCGGGTGTGGTGCGCCGCCCGAAGAAGGCCGCGCGCCCGAGTCGAACTGCTTGAACTTGAAGTTGCAGGACAACGGCTTCTCGACCGCGAAGCCCGCCCGCGTGTCGCTGTTCTTCACCGTGGACACCTGTGACGGCGAGCCGGTCGCGCAGCTCACCGCGGACAAATTCAGGCTGCTGGAGGACAGCGCGCAGGTCTCCGCCTTCGAGAGTCAGCAGCGAATCCGCCCGCGCGCGCAGGACATGCGCATGTACACGCTGCTGCTGCTGGACCTGTCCGGCAGCATCCTGCGAAGCGGCGACTATCCGAGGCTCCGCGAGGCGGCCGATGCCTTCCTCGACCGCATGTTCGCCCACGACCCGGGGATGCACCGCGTGGGGATCTTCGCGTTCGACGGCCGCAAGGAGCTGACGCAGGTCGTCGGGTTCACCGGAGAGCGCGCGGTCCTCGAGGCCGGACTGGATTCGCTCGAGGTCTCCGAGTGCAGCGTCAGCGCGGACTGCGCCGCTTTCGTCGACCGTCGCACCTGCGCGGGTTGGCGGTGCGTGGATGACTCCACCAACCTCTACGGCGCGGTGCTCAATGGCACGTCCGCGGTCGAAGCCGCCGTCGCGTCCAACCCGGACATCCCGCACCGGCAGGGAGCCCTGGTCGTGTTCACGGACGGCACCGATCAGGCCGCCCGTGTCTCCCGCGACGCCGCGGTCGATGCCGTGAACGACACGCGCGCCCGGGTCTTCACCGTGGGCCTCGGTGGTGAGATCGACAAAGACGCGCTGGAGGATTTCGGAAAGGATGGCTTCTTCACGGCCCAGAGCGCGGACACCTTGTCGGAGTCCTTCGGTGAGGTGGCCACGCGCCTGACCTCGCTCGCGCAGCGGCACTACGTCCTCGAGTACTGCTCGCCCAAGCGCAGCGGCAAGCACTCGCTGGAGGTCATCGCCTCCCTGGAACGCGGCGAAACGACGCTGACCGGCAGCCTCACCGCCAACTTCGACGCGACGGGGTTCGAATCGGGCTGCGATCTCTCCGCGCCCTAGATCAACCCGAGCGCCAGCATCGCTTCCGCCACGCGTACGAAGCCGGCGATGTTCGCACCCACGACGTAGTTGCCGGGCACGCCGTACTCCTCCGCCGTCTCGTGGCAGCGCTGGTAGATGCCGCGCATGATCTCCCGCAGGCGCGCCTCGGTGAACTCGAAGGTCCACGAGTCCCGCGAGGCGTTCTGCTGCATCTCCAGCGCGCTGGTGGCGACCCCGCCGGCGTTGGCCGCCTTCCCCGGACCGAACAACACGCCCGCCTCGAGGAACGCGGCCGTCGCCTCCGGGGTGCAGGGCATGTTGGCGCCCTCGGCCACCGCTCGAACTCCGTGGGAGATGAGGAACCGGGCCTCCTTCCCGGTGATCTCGTTCTGCGTGGCGCAGGGCAGCGCGATTTCGCACGGGACCTCCCAGACCGGACGTTCCGGAATGAAGCGCGCAGGATGGCCACGCCGCTCGACGTAGTCGGTGACGCGTCCGCGCTCGACCTCCTTCACCTGCTTGAGCAGCACGAGGTCCACGCCCTGCTCATCCACCACGTAGCCGGACGAGTCCGAGAACGCGATGACGCGACCGCCCAGTTGCTGGGCCTTCTCCACCGCGTAGATCGCCACGTTCCCCGAACCGGAGACCACCACCTTGC
>JBAWAM010000251.1:0-11545 GCA_049589315.1 Myxococcaceae bacterium | reverse complement strand
GCGCAGGGCCGCGCCTGGAGATCCCCGGCCCGATCTGATCGAGGCGCGCTTCCGCGAGCGCGAGGGCGATCGCAAGGGCACGCTCGCGGCGCTGCGACGCGCGCACGACAAGGCCCCGGAGGAGCTCGCAGTGACGCTGGAGCTGGCGCGCGTGCTGGCCGTCGCACAAAGGGGTGAAGAAGCCCAGGCGCTGATCGATGGGCTGAAGGGCCTCTCAGGGGCGCAACGGTGGATCGAGCGCGGGCGGCTCAGGCTCGCGGCCGGAGATTCGTTGGGCGCCCGTGATGCCTTCTCGGAGGCGGTGAAGCTCGAGCCGTCGGGCGAGGCGCGCTACCTGCTCGGGGTGAGCCTGTTCCGCCTGGGCGAGCTCGCCAGCGCCGAGTCCACGCTGCGCGAAGCCGTCCGGCAGGACGTGCGCGACTTCCGTCCGCTGGCGCTGCTGTGCGCGCTGCACCGCGAGGACCTCAGGATCGAAGACGCGGCGCGGGATCGGATGGAGCTTCTCCGGCGCTTCCCGGAGCGTGAGGCGGAATACACCTCCGCGTGCCCGCCCTGATTTCCCACTGTCCTCCATCCGCAACTGTGGACAGCTTCGCGGCCTGATGGCGCTCGAGGGATTGTTCGAGGAAGTGCGTGCGGCGCTCCTGGAGCGCCACGACACCCCGCTCGCGACGTACCGCCTGCAGATCAACAGCGAGTTCCGACTCGAGGACGTCCGCCGGCTGGTGCCCTATCTCGCCCGCCTGGGGATCAGCGCGGTCTATGCCTCTCCGCTGCTCCGGGCGGCGCCGGGCAGCGCGCACGGGTACGACGTGATCGACCACGGGACGCTCAACCCGGAGGTCGGCACCGAGGAGGACTTCGCCGCGCTGGCTGCCGAGCTTCGCAGGCACGGTATGGGCCTCGTTCTGGACACAGTCCCCAACCACATGGGGATCGAGAAGGGCCGCAACGCGCTCTGGAACGACGTCCTCGAGAACGGTCAGGCATCCACCTGGGCGCGGTACTTCGACATCGACTGGGATCCCGTGAAGGTGGAGCTCAAGGGCAAGGTCCTGTTGCCTATCCTGGGAGACCAGTACGGCGAGGTGCTCGAGCGCGGTGAACTCCGGCTGGAGTTCGAGGGCGGGTGCTTTCATGTCCGCTACTTCGACCACGTGTTCCCGGTCGCGCCGAAGGCGTACGCGCCCATCCTGCGGCTCGGGCTCCCCGAGCTGGAGAAGCGGCTCGGCCCCGAGGACCTCGACGTCATCGAGCTGCAGTCGATCCTCACCGCGATCGATCACCTGCCGCCGCCGGCGCCGCTGGATCACGCGCGCGCGCTCGAGCGCAACCGCGAGAAGGAGGTGATCAAGCGGCGGCTGTCAGCGCTGACCGAGCGCAGCGCGGAGATCCGGACGTTCATCGAACGCAACGTGGTGCGCTTCAACGGTACGCCCGGAGAGCCCTCGAGCTTCGATCTGCTCGACGAGGTGCTCTCGGTGTGCAGCTATCGCCTCGCTCACTGGCGGGTCGCCGGCGAGGAGATCAACTACCGGCGCTTCTTCGACATCAACGGACTGGCCGCGATCCGGGTGGAGGACCGCCAGGTCTTCGACGAGTCGCACGCGCTGGTCTTCCGGTGGATCGCCGAAGGCAAGGTGACGGGGCTGCGGATCGATCACCCGGATGGACTGTTCGATCCGACGGCGTACTTCCTCCGGTTGCAGGAGGAGTACTTCCTGTCGAAGGTGCGCGAGCGCAGGCCGGAGTCGACGCGCGGGACGGACGAACGGGAAGCAGCGTGGCTGGAGCTGGAGCACCGGATCCGCGAGCGGTACCGCGCGGAGTTCGACCAGGATTCCGACTCGCCGCTGTACCGGGCGTTGTACGTCGTCGTAGAGAAGATCCAGGGCGGCAGGGAGCGCATCCCCGAGGCATGGGCGGTCCACGGGACCACCGGCTACCGCTTCGCCAACATGGTGACCGGCCTCTTCGTGGCACGTGAGAGCGAGTCCGCGCTGACCCGCATCTACGAGCGCTTCATCGGCCGGCCCATGGACTTCGACGCGCTGGTGTACGCCAAGAAGAAGCTCGTCACGAGCTCGTCCATGTCGAGCGAGATCAACGTGCTGGCGCACGAGCTCAACCGGATCTCCGAGATGAACCGGCGCACGCGAGACTTCACCCTGAACAGTCTGCGGCGCGCGCTGCTCGAGTTCGTCGCCTTGTTCCCGGTCTACCGCACCTACGTCGACCACTGGCGCGCGCTGGATGACCGGGACGTTCAGTACATCCGTTGGACGATCGCCCGGGCGCGGAAGCACGACCCGACGACCGCGCCGTCGCTCTACGACTTCCTGCAGGACATCCTGTTGCGCAACCATCCGACCCACCTGGGCGAGCGCGAGCGGGCGGTGATGCTCCGCTTCGCGATGAAGCTGCAGCAGGTCACCGGGCCGGTGATGGCCAAGGGCCTCGAAGACACCGTGTTCTACGTCTACAACCGGCTGGTGGCGTTGAACGAGGTGGGCGCGGAGCCCGAACGGTTCGGGGCGTCGCTGAACACGTTCCATCTGCGCAACCAGGAGCGGGCAGAGAAGTGGCCCGCGGCCCTCCTCGCCAGCACCACCCACGACACCAAGCGCAGCGAGGACGTGCGCGCGCGGCTCACGGTGATCTCCGAGGTCCCGGAGGAGTGGAAGAACCACCTGCGGCGGTGGTCGCGGATCAACCGGCGCCACAAGGTCGCGGCGGGAGACCGCCTCGCCCCGCGGGCAAACGACGAGTACCTGTTCTACCAGACGGTGATCGGCGCCTGGCCGATGGGCGAGCCGATGTCGCCGGACGCCTTCGCCGAGTTCCGCTGGCGGATGGGCGAGTACATGCTGAAGGCGATCCGCGAAGCGAAGGAGGACACGAGCTGGGTGAACCCTGATCAGCCCTACGAGGAGGCGATGCAGCGGTTCGTGGAGCGCGTGCTGGACCCGCGCCGAAACCCGGTGTTCGTGGAGAGCGCCGAGGCATTCAAGCGGCGGCTGGAGAAGCCGGGGCAGTTCAACGCGCTGGCCGCCACCCAGCTCAAGCTCGCCTGTCCCGGAACCACGGATGTCTACCAGGGCGCGGAGCTCTGGGACCTGTCGCTGGTGGATCCGGACAATCGCCGGCCGGTCGATTTCGAGCGGCGCATGTCGGACTTGAATGCGCTGCTGCGCGACGCGGAGGTCGACCGTGAGAACCTGGTGAAGCGGCTGCTCGATACACTCTCGACCGGGCGCATCAAGCTGTACGTGCTCGCGGAGGGGCTCCGGCTGCGGAACCGTCGCCCGGCGCTCTTCCGGAGCGGCAGCTATCTCGCGCTCGAGGTGGTCGGGCCGCGGTCGGAGCACGCGGTCGCGTTCGCGCGGAACCACCAGAAGCAATGGGTCGTCTCGGTGGTGCCGAGGAAGTCCGTGCCGCTCCTCGACGCGAACGGGGGCATGCGCGCTGCGTTGGAGGGCACCCTGGTCCAGCTTCCCGAGGCCCTCGAAGGTATGGCGCTTCGTGACGTCTATACGGGGCGGACATTTACGCCCGAGCGTCGAGACGACGTCGTGGTACTCGATGTGGGGGCGCTGCTCGCGCTCTTCCCTGTTTCCCTGCTGGAGACCGACCTCCCATGAGCATGCATCGTGCCCGGGTCCTTCCGGGTCGCCCGTATCCCCTCGGCGCTACCTGGGACGGCAACGGTGTCAATTTCGCCGTCTTCAGTGAGCACGCCACCAAGATGGTCGTCTCCATCTTCGACCCGGTGGAGCACACGCACGAGATCACCCGCGTCACCCTCCCCGAGCACACGGAGCACGTGTGGCACGGCTACGTGCCTGGCCTGCGTCCCGGCACGCTGTACGGGTTCCGCGCCTCGGGCGCTTGGGAGCCGAAGAAGGGGCTGCGGTTCAACCCCTCCAAGCTGCTGGTGGATCCGTACGCGCGCGCTCTCCACGGGAAGGTGAACTTCAAGTACCCGGTGCTGGGGTACGATCCGGTGGACGAGAAGAAGGACCTGTCGCTCGACGAGCGCGACAGCGCGCTGGGGGTTCCCAAGTCGGTGGTCGTGGGCGGGGACTTCGACTGGGGCGACGACCGGTCCCCACAGACGGCGTGGCGGCACACGGTCATCTACGAGATGCACGTGAAGGGGTTCACGAAGCTCCACCCGGACATCCCCGAGCCGCTGCGCGGAACGTACTCGGGGCTCGCGCACCCGGCGGCGATCCGGCACCTGAAGGAGCTGGGGGTGACGGCGGTGGAGCTGCTGCCCATCCACGAGGCGGTGGACGACGGCTTTCTCCAGGACCGGGGGCTCCAGAACTACTGGGGCTACAACACCATCGGGTACTTCGCGCCGGACCAGCGCTTCTCCAGCCGCGGCTCCCTCGGCGCGCAGGTGAGCGAGTTCAAGGAGATGGTGAAGGCGCTCCACGCTGAAGGGATCGAGGTGATCCTGGACGTGGTCTACAACCACACCGCCGAAGGCAATCACCTCGGCCCGCACCTGTTCCTCAAGGGGCTCGACAACCAGAACTACTACTGGCTCAAGCCCGACGACCGGCGCTACTACATGGACTTCACCGGGTGCGGGCACAGCCTCAACGTCCGCCACCCGCAGGCCCTCAAGCTCATCACGGACTCCCTGCGCTACTGGGTGCAGGAGATGCACGTGGACGGGTTCCGGTTCGACCTGGCATCCACGCTCGCCCGCGAAGGCGAGGGCGCGTACAGCCGGCAGTCCGACTTCCTGAACATCGTCCACCAGGATCCGGTGCTCTCGCGCGTGAAGCTGATTGCCGAGCCGTGGGATCTCGGCATGGGCGGGTACCAGGTGGGGAACTTCCCGGTCCTCTGGTCGGAGTGGAATGGGAAGTACCGCGACACCGTGCGCCGCTTCTGGAAGGGCGACGAGCGACAGATCTCCGACGTGGGGTGGCGCCTCACCGGGTCGGCCGACCAGTACCAGCTCGGCGGGCGGAAGCCGCAGGCCAGCATCAACTTCATCACCGCGCACGACGGGTTCACGCTCGACGATCTGGTCAGCTACAACCAGAAGCACAACGAGGCGAACAAGGAAGAGAACCGGGACGGCACCAACGACAACGACTCGTGGAACTGCGGCGTGGAGGGGCCGACGGACGACCCGAAGATCCGTGAGCTCCGTGAGCGGCAGAAGCGCAACTTCATCGCCACCCTGATGATCTCCCAGGGTGTGCCGATGGTCTTGATGGGCGACGAGGTCAGCCACACCCAGCGCGGCAACAACAACGCCTACTGCCAGGACAACGCGCTCACCTGGCTGAAGTGGGACCTCGACGACCCGGCGCGCGCGCTGCTCGAGTTCATGAAGAAGATGATCCAGCTCCGCAGGTCGGAGCCGGTGCTGCAGCGCAGGAAGTTCTTCCAGGGCGTGCAGATCTGGGACTCCGAGCTGAAGGACGTGGCCTGGTTCCGGGCCGACGGAAAGGAGATGAAGCGCCATGATTGGGAGACCCCGGATATGCGCTCCGTCGCCTTCCTCCTCGGCGGTGACGCGCTCCCCACGCTGGACGAGCAGGGCAACCGCATCGTCGGCGACAGCCTGCTGGTGTTGATGAACGCGTCCCACGAGGCGGTGAAGTTCAGGCTGCCGACGGTGGAGTGGGGCAGGGACTGGGAGCTGGTGACGGACACCGCCGATACCTCCGACGTCGAGCGGCCCAGGACGCCGGCGGGAGAGCAGCTCGAGCTCGTCGGCCGGTCGATGGTGATCCTGCGGCGGGCGGCGCTGCCCACGGCGGACGAGTGAGCGGCGGGCCCGTGGGATTGCTTGCGTCAGGTGGGAGCCGCTGACAGATTGGGAGCAATGTCGTCCACCACGACCGACGGAATCCGGATCACGGTGAAGCCCGCGTATTGGCCCGAGCGGTCCGTACCGCAGTCCGACCAGTACGCCTTCATGTACACGGTCGAGATCGTGAACGAAGGCGATCGGCCCGCCCAGCTCAAGAGCCGGCACTGGGTCATCACCGACGCGAATGGCCGCGTGGAGGAGGTCCGGGGCGACGGCGTGGTCGGGAAACAGCCGAGGCTCGGCCCGGGCGAGCGTTTCGAGTACACGAGCTGGGCGATGCTGCGGACCCCGTTCGGGACGATGCGCGGCAGCTACGCCCTGGTTCGCCCGGACGGCGCCGCGTTCGAAGCGCGCATCGGTGAGTTCGTCCTTTCCCAGCCGCACTCGTTGCACTGATCCACGTGAGCCACCCCGCGAAGCCCGGTTTGCTGCTGCTCAACCTGGGGACGCCGGATGCGCCTCGAACGCCCGAGGTCCGCCGCTACCTCCGCCAGTTCCTCTCGGACCCGCGGGTCATCGACATTCCGGCGGTCCCGCGCTGGCTCCTGCTGAATCTGGTGATCCTGCCGTTCCGGCCGGCCAGGTCGGCGGAGGCCTACCAGAAGGTCTGGATGCCGGAGGGGTCGCCGCTGCTCGTGTACAGCCAGGCCTTCACGGCCGCGGTGGCGGAGCGCCTGCGCGGTGAGTACGAGGTCGAGCTGGGGATGCGGTACGGCAACCCGTCGATCGCGTCGGCGGTGGAGCGACTTCGCAGCCGCGGCGTGACCCACCTGACCGTGTTGCCGCTGTACCCGCAGTACGCCGCGTCATCGACGGCATCGAGCATCGACGAGCTGCTTCGGGTGGTGCGCGCGTCGTGGGACACCGTGCCGCTCCGGGTGATGCCGGCGTTCTTCGACCATCCCGGGTTCCTCGAGGCATTCACGCAGGTGATCCAGCCCGCACTCGACCAACTCCGCCCGGACCACGTCCTGTTCAGCTTCCATGGCCTCCCGGAGCGGCAGATCCAGAAGAGCGATCCCACCGGCCGGCACTGCCTTTCGGGACCGTCGTGCTGCGATGCGCTGGGGCCCGAGAACGAGCGGTGCTACCGCGCCCAGTCGTTCTTCACGGCGCGAACCCTGGCGTCGCGTCTGGACCTGCCGAAGGACGCCTGGAGCGTCTCGTTCCAGTCCCGCCTTGGCCGCACGCCATGGATCCAGCCGTTCACCGATTTCCATCTCGACGCGCTGGGAAAAGCCGGCGTGAAGCGGCTGGCGGTGGTCTGTCCCTCCTTCGTGGCCGACTGCCTGGAGACGCTGGAGGAGATCGGAATCCGCGCGCGCGAGCAGTTCGAAGGGCTCGGCGGCGAGGGGTTCGCGCTGGTGCCCTCGCTCAACGCGCATCCGGCGTGGGTCGACGCGACCGTCCAGATGGTTCGCGACGGCGCGCCGGGCGAGCCTCGAGGTTAGTCGGTTTCCAGGGCGCGACGAAGCGCGAGCGTCATCCGGCGCACCGAGAAGCCTTCGAAGTCCTCGAGCGGGTCGATCGATCCGGGGAACACCTCGAGGATCGTGTCGAGATACTGCAGGACGCGCTTTCTCTCCACGGGCGTCGGCACTTCGTCCAGGTGGAAGGCACCGGAAACCAGGTGCTGCCATCGGTCCGTCCGTCCCCCGTTCTCGCTGTCGCCCATGGCCTGCTCCTCCCTCCGCTCCTCATCCTGCAGACGTCCTCGCGACCGTGCACGCGCAATCCTCGCGCGTCAGGATTATCGGCCCGGAATTCGAGCCTGCTAGACTGCCCTCTCCTGCAGGTCGCGGAGGAGTGATGATCATGTTCCGTCACAGCGCCCGTCGAATCGGCGCCTTGCTCGTGCTCCTCGTGGGAGCGGTGGTCGTGGCGGAGCCGGACAGGTTCTTCCTCGGGAGCGGGAAGGACGCCTCGCGCGTGGTCTCCGCCCCCGGCACCCAGGTCAACACGTACACGAAGCTGCTCGTCTCCGTGAACGCGGGCGGTACGTCGCTCCAGCTCCAGTCGGCGACCGATCTCGGAGCGGGTGACTTGCTGATGCTGTACCAGGCCGGCGGTCACCCCGACACGGCCTCCGTGGATTCGTCGACGCCGGGGCTGGACCTCTCTGGCGGCGGGACAGGGCGGTTCGAGCTGGCCGCGGTCCAATCGGTGAATGCGTCGACCCAAACGGTCACGCTCGAGGCACCCCTCGTGCACCCTTGGAGCGCGGCGCACGCGCAGGTGATCCGGATCCCGCAGTTCACCAACGTCGTCATCAACGCCGGCGCGAGCATCGTCGCCCGGCCCTGGGACGGACAGACGGGAGGAGTCGTGGCATTCCTTGCGACGGGCATCCTCTCCAACGAAGGGCGGATCGACGCGTCCTTCGCAGGCTTCCGGGGCGGTGACTTCCTCAACAACACCACCGTCGCCGAGCCCCCCGGGGGCTGCACCTACCGCGACCACCGCGATGTCGCGGCTCCACTCGGGGGGAGGAAGGGAGAGGGCGTCGTCACCAGCCGCTACACGTCGAACGCCGCTGGCTCCGGCGTCGTCGCGAATGGCGGAGGAGGCGGCATCTGCCACAACGCGGGGGGCGGTGGCGGTGGAAATGGTGGGCCGGGGGGCCGGGGAGGCCAAACCGCCGACAGTGCTCAGGATCCGGGATTCCGCGACGTCGGTGGAATCGGTGGAAGAGCGCTCCTTTACCCTTCGGCGACGGATCGGCTGACCTTCGGCGGTGGCGGCGGCGCGGGCCAGTCAGACACCAACAATGGAACCAATGGCGGAAGGGGCGGCGGAGTCGTGTTCATCCGCGCCTCGGGGATGTCGAATGCAGGGGCAATCCTCGCGAACGGGGAGGGCGCAGCGGCCTCCCTCCACGACGGCGCCGGTGGCGGCGGGGCAGGTGGCTCGATCTACCTGCGGTTCGCTTCGGACGTGGACTGCGCGTCACTGTTCGCGAACGGAGGAAAGGGCGGGAACGAGAACTCGGAGGTGGAACGTCACGGGACGGGCGGTGGCGGTGGCGCCGGTCGAATCCTGCTGCAGGCGGCGACCGTCACCCAGCGCTGTCAGCAGAGCCTCACGGCGAAGCCGGGAGGACCGGGCCTGACCGTGGGGAACGACCGCTATGGGGCGGGTCCCGCGAACCCGGAGGATCCGGCGCTGCGCGGCCCCGTCGAGCGTCCGGCAAAGCCCATCGTCCAGCTCGCGGCGCCTGTGATTCTCGCACCCGCCGCCGGTTCCAGGGAGACGGTCCTGCGGCCGGAGATCCGTGGAACCGCGACTCCCGGCCTCGAGGTCCACGTCTTCATCGATGGTGTCGACATCGGCGCTGCCACGGCCGATGGAGCGGGCCAGTTCGTCGTGTCGCCGTCGGTCGACCTTCCGTTCGGCGATCACCAGGTGACCGCCGCCGCTTTCGATCAGGGGCTGTGGAGTGATCCCGCGACTGCGGTCTCCTTCTCGATCGTGCTCGCGCCGCCCGTGATCCTCTCTCCGCCGGAGGGAGCGGTCGTGCCCACTGACACCCCGGAGATTGCAGGAACGGCAGGCCCCGGTCTGTCCGTTGCGGTCAGCATCGATGATGTCCTCCTTGGAGAGGTCACAGCCGATGCATCCGGCCACTGGTCGCTCCAGGTCCCGTCCGCCAACGCGCTCGCGGACGGCCTGCATACCGTCACCGCGACGAGCTCGGATGGGATGGGACACAGCAGCGACGCCGCTCGGTCCACGTTCACGGTGCAGACCGACGCGCCGGGCCCCATCGCGCGGATCACGCCGGCGGAACAGACCATCGAGCCGGGCGGCCGCGTGACGCTCGATGGGCGCGGCTCGACCCCGGGCGTCGGTCAGCAGCTCGCGCGCTGGGAGTGGGAAGCGATCGAAGGGCCCTCCGGGGTTTCGTGGACGTCCGGTCCGGTCCAGACGCCCGAGCTCGCCGTCCCCGGCGTGTATCGATTCCGACTGGTGGTGGTGGACTCCACTGGCGCGCGATCAGCGCCCACCGAGGCACGTGTGCACGTCACCGGAGAGGCGACTCCTCCGGAGGCCGCGCTGGGGTGCGCTTGCGGCGCGAGCGGAGGCGCCTGGGGACTGTTGTCGCTTGTGTTCGTGGCCGGCGCTGCGCGACGTCGGTACCGCTAGAGCGGGAGGACCTGTTTTCCGTCGCGATCGAGAAGGCCCAGCTCTACCGGCAGGTCCGTGAGGCGCTGCGGCTCCGGGAGGAGTTCCTGTCGCGACGATCAGACTCTCGACCGAAACGCTCATGCGGTTGGATGAACGTCCGCCGCGCGAACGGAGATGGCTGACGGCCATCCATCGACAGGTGGACCGCATGGCCCATCTCGTCGAGGATCTGCTCATCGTGGTCCGACTGCACGAGCATCAACCGGAGCTTCACACCAAGCGCTTCGACGCGGATCCCGGGCTCGTTCGCGAGCCGAGGAGGGGGTCCACGTTCCGGGTGACCCTGCCGCTCGCCGGAGACGGTCCGGTCAGCGCTGACACGGAGTGCGCGTGAGAGGGGGAAGTCCGACCCGGTGGTTTCTCCCCGACGGATTCATGGTGGGGATGATCGGGGCCGTGGTGCTCGCCTCGTTGTTCCCGGAGTTCGGCCGCTCTGGGGGACCGATGCGGGCGGACCTCGTCAGCACTGCGGGGATCGGCCTGGTGTTCTTCCTCCACGGGATCGGGCTGTCCACCGAGAGCCTCAAGGCCGGGCTCTCGCGCTGGAAGCTCCACCTGCTGGTCCAGCTCTTCACCTTCGGCGTCTTCCCGCTCCTGTGGCTGATCTCGGACGTCCTGGTCGGACGCTGGGTGCCGCCTGCGTTGCGGCTGGGGTTCTTCTACCTATGTGCCCTGCCGTCGACGGTCTCGTCCTCGGTGGCGATGACCGCGCTGGCCCGCGGCAACGTCGCAGCCGCGGTCTTCAACGCCACGCTGTCGGGCCTGCTCGGCATCTTCCTCACGCCCCTGTGGGTGGGGCTGGTGGCGAGGACGACGGGGGAGACCCTGTCGCTGCCACGCGCGATGCTCGACATCTCCCTGCTGCTGCTGGCGCCCTTCGTGGCCGGGCAGGTCGCGCGACCGTTCGTGGGGAAGTGGTTCGTCCGGTTCAGGAAGTACACGGCCGTCCTGGACAAGGGCGTGATCCTGCTGCTCGTGTACTCGTCGTTCTCGGACTCGGTCGCGTCGGGGCTGTGGACGAACTACGGGGTCGAGACGCTCGCGATCACCTTCGTCGGCGCACTGGCGATCCTCGTCACCGTGCTCCTGCTCACGCGGCTGTCGGCCCGTTTTTTCGGGTTCGGGAAGGAGGACGAAATCGTCGCGGTCTTCTGCGGTTCGAAGAAGACCCTCGTCTCCGGCGTGCCGATGGCGCGGCTGCTCTTCGGGCCGGACGCGAACCTGGGCCTGATCGTCCTGCCGATCATGTTCTACCACCAGCTCCAGCTCGCCTTGTGCACGGTCATCGCCGGCCGGTACGCACGCAGACGTCAGTGACGCTCATCGGAGGAGGCCGGGCGCGGGGCGGCGGCGCGGCGGAGGCGATCCCACACGGCCGTTCCCACGCCGACGGCTGGGGGCGGAGTGGCGACGATCACGTCGTAGCCCCTGGCGTCGATCTCCCGCAGCGTCGCGTACAGCGCCCGGGCGTATCCACCCGGGTCCGCGGGGAGTCGGAACGTGTGCTCGTCGTCCGGC
>JBAWAM010000250.1:0-2328 GCA_049589315.1 Myxococcaceae bacterium | reverse complement strand
GCCACCTCAAGGTGCGCAGCGCCGCGGACCTCGACGAGGCGAGCATCCTGCGCTGGGTGAAGGCCGCGGTGGCGCATCACTCCTGAAGGAGGCACGCCCGGAGGTGGCCTGCCGACGCTGTCGTCAGCGGCCCAGTTGAGAACTCCGTCAGCCATCTCCCAGCCTCGAGCCGGCACACGTTGAGCACGCCATCGAGATGATGCACCAGGACGGGCGCGGACGGTCCGTGGCAAAGGGTCAGCCGAGCAGGAACAGCCCGTCTCCTCTGCTGACGGCAAAGCGGGCGAGCGATCCCGGCGGATGAACTCGACGCACCGAGGCGTTCCGATGACTCGCGCGGCCGAGTAGCTACGAGCCACCGACCCGACAGAGCAATGGCATGAAGGGCTGCACGCTCTGCTTTGCATCGGTACAGTCCGCGCTTCTTTCGAGGAGGAACCTTTTGAAGAAAGTCACCACTACGCTCGCCGCCACCGCCTTCCTCGCGGTCGGCTGCGCCCAGAACAAGATGACCCCAGCAACTCCGACAGCGTCCGCCGCCACAGCTCCCGAGAAGTCCGACACCCCTGCTGCGCTCCCGGCGCCGGAAGGCTCGAAGCAGCTCACCGGCACGGTCGAGCAGTTCACCGCGCTGTGCGAGCAGGACATGGCGACGGCCCGCGCCCAGGCGACCGCCCTCAAGGGGATGGACCCGAAGAAGGATGGCCGCGCGATCCTGAAGGCCTATGACACGGTCACGGTGGCGATCGGCGGCGCGATGTCGCGCTCCAGCCTGACCCGCGAGGTCCACCCGGACGCGGCGATGCGCGACGCGGCCCGTGCTTGCGAGCAGAAGGTCGACGCGCTCAACGTGGAGATCTCCCAGGACCGCGGCGTGTACGACGCGCTCTCTGCGGTGGATCTGTCGGCCGCCGACGCACCCACGAAGTACTGGATGGAGCGCACCCTCCTCGACTTCCGCCGCGCCGGCGTGGACCGCGACGAAGCGACCCGTGGGAAGGTGAAGGCGCTCAACGAGGAGCTGGTGAAGCTGGGCCAGCAGTTCGGCCGGAACATCTCCGAGGACGTGCGGAAGATCGAGCTCGACCCGAAGGAGCTCGCGGGCCTGCCCGAGGACTACATCAAGGCGCACCCGGTGGGCGCGAACGGGAAGGTGACGATCACCTCGAACTATCCCGACTACTTCCCCTTCATGACGTACGCGAAGGACGGGAAGGCGCGCGAGAAGGTGTGGCGCATGTACCGCCAGCGCGCGTACCCGAAGAACGAGGAGGTGCTGAAGCAGCTCATCGCGAAGCGGCACGAGCTCGCGACGCTCCTCGGCTACGACAACTGGGCGGCCTTCGTCACCGAGACGAAGATGACCCGCACGGAGAAGACGGCCGCTGACTTCATCTCGAAGGTGAAGGACGTCACCACCGCCCCGGCGAAGCGTGAGTACGACGCGCTGCTCGCCCGGAAGAAGAAGGACAATCCGAAGTCGACCCGGCTGGAGCCGTGGGATCAGGACTACTACGAGGACCGGTTCAAGGCGGAGCAGTTCGGCTTCGACTCGCAGGCGATCCGCCCGTGGTTCGAGTACGGCCGGGTGAAGCAGGGCGTGATGGACGTCACCTCGCAGATCTTCGGGATCACCTACAAGCCGGTGACCGGTGCGTCCGTGTGGCACTCCGAGGTCGAAGCGTACGACGTGCTCGACGGCGACACGCTCCTCGGCCGCATCTACCTGGACATGCACCCGCGCGACGACAAGTACAAGCACGCGGCGCAGTTCGACCTGGTGAACGGCCAGAAAGGTGAGCGGCTCCCCGAGGGCGTGCTGGTCTGCAACTTCCCGCGCCCGACCGAGCTGATGACGCACGACGAGGTGGAGACCTTCTTCCACGAGTTCGGCCACCTGCTGCACCACATCTTCTCGGGCCGGCAGGAGTGGAACGGGATCTCCGGCATCCGCACCGAGTGGGACTTCGTCGAGACGCCGTCCATGCTGCTGCAGGAGTGGCCGTCGAACCCGACCGTGCTGGCGAAGTTCGCGCGACACCACCAGACCGGCGAGGCGATCCCCACCGAGATGGTCGAGAAGCTCCGCGCCTCGAAGGAGTTCGGCAAGGGCCTCTACGTGCGCCGGCAGATGTTCCTCGCCTCGTTGTCGCTGGAGTACTACCGCCGTCAGCCGGGCTTCGACCTCGACAAGGTGATGATCGAGCTTCAGGAGAACTTCACGCCGTTCCGTCACGAGTGGCGCGACGGGACGCACTTCCAGCTCGCGTTCGGTCACCTCGAGGGGTACTCGGCCGCGTACTACACGTACATGTGGTCGATGGTCAT
>JBAWAM010000249.1:0-13490 GCA_049589315.1 Myxococcaceae bacterium | reverse complement strand
TCTTCGCGCCGCTGCTCCGCGGTCTCCAGCTCTAGCGGAGGAAGTTCCCGAACTCGCTCAGGTTGATCGGCAGGCTGGCCGTGCCGGACTGGAGCTGTCCGGTCAGCGCGAGCTGACCCTTGCCCTGGCGGATGGCGTTCGCCGCCTGGAGGGCGCTGGCGAAGTTGATGGTGACGGGCTACTTCACCACCTGGCTGCCACGGGCCGCGAGCGCACCGAGCGATCCGGTGGAGATGTTCCCGACGTTGGCGCCGCCGATCTTGAGCTGCCCGGTCACGCCGCCGATCGGCAGCGGGAAGCTGTTCCGGTTGGTCAGCTTGAGCGGGATCTCCAGCGTCGCGCCGGCGAGGGAGATGTTGGTGATCCGCGGCGGCTCGAACTGGAGCGTCGGGAGCTTGGGCACCTCGAACGTGCCCTCCTTCGAGATGGGGAACTTGAGCACGCCGATCGGCGTCTTCACCCCGATGTGGCCTTCGGCGCGGTACGTCGCGGTGTCCTTGTTCAGGAAGGTGCCCAGCGCGGGGACGATCTCCTGGAACTTCACGTCGGCGGGGAAGACCAGCTCGGTCCTGCCGCTCGCGGGGATCTGCAGACCGTTCCGGGGCTTGCCCGCGACGACCTGCTTCCCCTCGACGAAGAAGGCGTAGTCGATCTCCGCCAGCGACAGTCCCAGCGGGTTCGGGTTCTCCAGCGTCCACACCGTGTTGATGCCGGCGCCGGTGAGGGACACGTCCCGGATGTTCACGGTCTTGAACCGGAGCTCGGGCTTCTGGAACGCGTTCTTGAACAAATCCTGCAGGGTCGCGCAGCTCGAGGCCGTGAGCGAGAGCGCCACTGCGCAGACGGCGAGGGGAAGGATGCGTTGCATGCGGTTCATTCAATCCGGCTGGACGGGGGAGGGCACTACAAATTCACCGCGCGTAGAATGTGGGCGCATGGATCCCGAGAACCCGTTTGGTGACGAGCCTGTCGAGCTCCCGATTGACGGTGTCCTCGACCTGCACCTGTTTCGCCCGAAGGACGCACCGGAGGTGGTCGAGTCGTACCTGGAGGCCTGCCGGGAGCAGGGCGTGCTCGAGGTCCGGATCATCCACGGCAAGGGCATTGGCGCACTGCGTCGTCGGGTGCACGCGCTGCTCGACCGGCTCCCCTGGGTCGAGTCCTTTCGAGCCGCTGACGAGTCCTCTGGGGGCTGGGGTGCGACGTGGGTCCGGTTGAAACCAATTGATCAGGGGCAACGGGAATAGGTGTGTTACGACCCGCTCGCCCTGCTGCCTGCCCTCCGGGAGGCGCGGGGGGGGCCTGCTGTGGTGGCCCGTTGGAACATACCGCGCGCACACGCGGTTTGGAGGAGGACCATGTTTCTGCACGCGCTCGGACACTTCCACCCGTCGAACGTGATCGACAACGCTTTCCTGGAGTCCCTGGACATCGGGACCTCGGATACGTGGATCACGGAGCGCGTCGGAATCCGGGGCCGTCACACGGTCCTTCCGCTCGACTACATCCGCGAGACGAAGAACCGCGACCCGCGCGCGGCGCTCGAAGCGGCGGAGCTGTCGAACGCGGAGACGGGGGCGCGCGCGGCGCAGCTGGCGCTGGAGCGCGCGGGCCTGAAGGCGTCGGACATCGGGATGGTGATCGCCGGCGGCTGCTCTCCGGACGAGTGCATCCCGGCCGAGGCCTGCCGCATCGCCGAGGCGCTCGGGATCGAGGCGCCCTCGATGGACCTGAACAGCGCCTGCTCCAGCTTCTGCGCGCAGCTCTGGTGGCTGGAGGGCATGCGCCCGGAGCGGCTCCCCGACTTCGTGCTGGTGGTGAACCCGGAGAACTCCACGCGCGTGGTGGACTACTCCGATCGCAGCTCGTGCGTGCTGTGGGGAGATGGCACCTCGGCCGCGATCGTCTCCCCGCGGCTCCCCGGCCCGTGGCGGATCACCCAGACGCTCCTGCGCGGCGATCCGTCGGGCGCCGAAAAGGTGAAGGTCCCGCGCGTCGGTCACTTCACCCAGAACGGGGCTGCGGTCCAGACGTTTGCGATCAAGCGCGCCGCCGAGACCTCCATGGCGCTCCGTGACAGCTGGCTGGCCGGATCGCCGGAGCGGCGGCCGGACGGGCTGACCTTCATCGGACACCAGGCGAACCTGCGCATGCTCGAGTCGGTCCAGCGCCGCTGCGAAATCCCCGATGCGCGTCACTTCTCCAATGTCGAGCTCCGCGGCAACTGCGGCGCCTCCGGTGCCCCCACGGTCATGTCGGAGCGGTGGGACGACCCCGCCCTCGGTGACTCGGTGGCGATGGCAGTCGTCGGTTCTGGACTGACCTGGGCGGGGGCCCTGTTCGAGCGCGCGAAGTAGCTCGGGCTGCCCGACGACCTCAGCGCGGCTCGCCCCGTTGCTTCAGGTTCGTCAGGGCCTCGCCGCGCCAGACGCGGGCGTGCAGGTCGGGCCAGTCGGTCCACTCGGTCCGGAAGAGCCGGTCCGCCCACGCCGAAGCGAACCCGTAGTGGCCCGTCCAGCGCGCGTGGTGGAGCGCGTGGAACGTGAAGACACCTGCGATCGCGCTGCGCCACCAGAGCGTGCGGCTGGGGCCCACCGTCTCCACGTTCGCGTGGCCCACGAGGTTCCCGACGACGTTGAAGAGCAGGTACCAGGCCCAGCCGCTGAAGCTCAGCGGGGTCATCAACGAGAGCAGAGCCGGCAGCCCGAAGTACCCGAGCATCCACACCAGCGCCTCTGCCCAGGACATCGACTGGCCGGTCCACGGCGTGGTGACCCGCGACTCATGGTGCCAGCGGTGGATGCGCACCAACGCGCGGTGGTGCATGAGCCGATGCGCGACGTAGTAGAAGGCCTGGAAGCCGAGATACATGGCCCAGAACGTGGCCACCATCCGGCCCGTGCTCGCGTCCTCGGCGCTGGCGAAGCGGATCCACCCGAAGCGGAGCGCGAGCGCGGTGGTGGGAATGGCGATCCCCAGGAACATGGCGTTGCCCACGAGCTCGCGACGCAGCTGCCCCGGACGCAGCGGAAGCGCCCAGATGTTGCGCGACTTCATCGCCGCCTCGAGCGCGTACCCCAGGCCCACGGACACCAGGGTGACGCCTGCCCAGACCGCTGCGGAGAGCGCGAGGAGCACGGGGAGGGAACCGGACGGTGGCTGCATGGCGCGAGCTGTAGCAGCGTCAAGCGCCCGGGCGAACACCCAACGGCCATTGTTGGCTGCTTTGCGTTCCTCGAGCGCTCGGCTGTAGGCTCGCTGGAGACGAAACGCTGTAGGATGGGGCCTCCCATGAGCACATCCGGAGTCACCGAGCTGCTGCAGTCGGAGGTCGCCCGCTTTCCGCGCGCGCGGCTGTACGTCGCGAAGGGACCGGACAAGGGCGCCGAGGTGTCGCTCGAGGGGCAGACTGTGATGGTGGGCTCGGACGAGTCCTGCCAGCTCCGCCTCACCGACCCGGCGGTCTCGCGTCATCACTTCGAGCTCTCCGGCGGACCCGGCGGCTACCGCCTGCGCGATCTGCGCTCGACGAACGGCATCTTCATCGAGGAGGTCCAGGTCCACGATGTCCGGCTGACCGGCAAGGCCCGGATCACCCTGGGCCGAACCGAGCTGCGCTTCGAACCGGAGCGACAGGAGATTCAGTGGCCGCTCTCCGCGTCGGACCGCTTCGGCGACGCGCTGGGACGGAGCACGGCGATGAGGCGGGTGTTCGCGCTGCTCGACCGCGCGGCGCCCGCGGACTCCTCGATCGTGCTGGAGGGAGAGAGCGGGACGGGGAAGGAGCTGCTCGCGCGGGCCATCCACGAGGCGAGCGGGCGCTCTGAAGGACCGTTCGTGGTGGTGGACGTGGGCGCGCTCGGCGAGCAGGTCGTGGAGAAGGACCTCTTCGGCCACGAGCTCGGACCGTACGCGGGCTCCAACGCCAGCCGCCCCGGCGCCTTCGACGAAGCGGAGGGGGGCACGCTGTACCTGGACGAGGTCTCGGAGCTGCCGCTGCCGGTGCAGGCGCGCCTGTTCCGCGTGCTCGAGGCACGTGAGCTCCGCCGTGGGAACGCCACGGTGAAGATCGACGCCCGCGTGGTGGCGTCGACCCAGAAGGACCTCGAGGCCGAGGTTCGCGCCGGACGCTTCCGCGAGGACCTGTTCTTCCAGCTCTCGGTGTTCCGGGTCCGGGTGCCGGCGCTGCGCGAGAGGCCGGAAGACATCCCGATGCTGGCGCGCCTGTTCGAGTCGAAGCACCCGGGCGCGCGGCTGATGCCTTCGGACACCGTGGAGATGCTCACGCGGCACGACTGGCCGGGCAACGTGCGCGAGCTGCGCAACGTCGTCGAGCGGCTGGGGGCATTCCCTGATCTCGGCGCGAACGCGCTGGAGAACGTGCTCGGGCGCGCCAGCGAAGAAGAAACCGGAGATGCCCGCCTGCGCGCGGAGATGATGAAGCAGCTCTTCGCGCTGCCGTACCACGAAGCGAAAGAGCGGGTGTTGGACAGCTTCGAGAAGACCTATCTGAACGAGCACCTCCGCTCGGCGAACGGCGTGGTCACGCGCGCCGCCCAGCGGGTGGGACTTCCGCGCCAGTCGGTGCACCGGATGATGCGTCGACTGGGGCTGCAGGGGCGGGACGAGTGATAGTCTCGGTCCACCGTGTCATTCGCCCCGGGAACCCACATCGGTCGGTACCGCATCACCCGCCTGATCGCCCAGGGGGGAATGGCCGAGGTGTACCGGGCCGAGCAGGGCCTGACCGGCGGCATCGTCCGCCCCGCTGCGCTGAAGGTGATCCGGCCGGAGTACTCCGAGTCACCCGACTTCCGGGAGATGTTCCTCGACGAGGCGCGGCTCGCCTGCACCCTGTCCCACCCGAACATCGTCCACATCTACGAGGTCGGCGAGGCGGAAGGCCGGCTCTACATGGCGATGGAGCTCGTCCCCGGCGAGTCGCTCGCCGTGGTGTCCCGCGCGCTCCGCGAGAACGGTGAGCGCTTCAGCCTCGACGCGCTGATCGCCGTCGGGCTCTTCACCTGCTCGGCGCTCGAAGCCGTGCACGTGCTGCGGATTCCGGAAGAGGGGCGCATCAACCTCGTGCACCGGGACGTGTCGCCGCACAACCTGCTGCTCGGTCCGGGCGGGTCGTTGAAGCTGATCGACTTCGGGATCGCCAAGGCGGCGTCGAACCGGAACCTCACCTCGCCCGGGGTCACCAAGGGCAAGGCCGGGTATTTCTCGCCCGAGCAGGCCATGGGGAAGCAGCTCGACGGGAGGAGCGATCTCTTCTCGCTCGGTGTCACCCTTTACAAGCTCGCCTGGGGCGGGACCCCGTTCGACCAGCACAAGACCCACCACGAGCGGAACACCGCGCTCGTGCACGGGCGGTGGGTGCCGCTTCGCGACGTGTGTCCCGGGCTCCCCAGCGGGTTCTACGACATCGTCGATTGCGCGCTCCAGGTTCGGCCCGAGAACCGCTTCCCCGACGCGTACGAGATGCGCGTCGCGCTGGAGCGGCTCGCGGTGGAGTCGGGGATCCACGTCGGCCCGAGCACCTTGTCCGGATATGTCGCGCCCCAGGCGGACGATCCACAGGGGCTCGGCGCACGAGGAAACGCGCCGACCCGCTCGCGCCCTTCACCGATCGTCGACACGCAGGCAGCGACGGTCGCGGGCGCCAACCAGGCCACGGCAGCGGCGTCGCCTGCCGCGCCCAGACGACAGACCGAGAAGCTCGAGGCCAGGCACGTCCTCGCTGGAGCGCGCCCGAGACCGTCGCGTCGTCAGTGGCTGATCGCCAGCGGTGCGGCCCTTGTCCTGATCGCCGTGGCAGCGGGGCTGTGGCTCGGAAAGGGGACTTTCCCGGCTTCGGGGATGCAGGTCACCCGGGAGTCTCCGGCGGTCCCGGAGCCGCCATTACAGCGGCAGCAGGAGCCGGAGAGACTCGCCGTGCCTGAGCCGCCGCCCGCGACTGTCGCGAGCAGCGAGACGTCGAAGCCGGTTGCCCGTTCGCGCTCGAGTCGCCCCGAACTGAAGCGGACGCCACGTCCCGAGCCTGTCGCTGCTCCTGCGCTTCCCCATGCTCCCGTGCCGGCGCCGGCAGTCGCGAACAAGCCGGTCGCCCAGGGACGCGGACGCCTGCGCATCGGCGGCAGCGACGACGGAGAGATCTCCGTGAACGGCAAGAAGTGGGGTCTGTCTCCGCAGGACAACTACGTGCCCGCCGGGTCCTACTCGGTCGTGGTCACCAGCCTCGACGGAGCGCGGAAGGTGAGCGGCAGCGTCGAGGTCCGCCCCGACCAGACGTCGATCGTCCGGTTCGACTTCGAGCAGAACTCGATGATTGTGCGTTGACCGATCCGGTCCGCTATCGCGAGGTCGGCGACAGCAGGAAGAACACCGCGGCACCGCCGACCAGCGCAGCGGCGCCTCCGGCGTACACCCAGGGGCTGCGGTACCACGCCGGGTCGTCGACGATGGACACGCGGAGCGGCGCCTGCGGAGAGGCGCCCCGCCCGACGGTGTTGCCTTCCGCGTCGTTCGCTTCGACGTAGTACCAGGCGGTGAAGGACGCAGAGCCCTGTGGCGTGGGGATCTCGGCGATGCAGAGCGCTCCGTCACAGCGCATGGGCTGGGCGTACCAGGGCCCGGTGCTCCCGAGCGCATGCCGCAGCAGCACCTGCCTGACCGTCCCGGCCGGGTTCTCCACGCGGGCGCGGATTCGTTGCGGCGCTTTCGGATCCTCTGGCGGGAGGATCTCGATCCGGGTGCGCGCTTCGAAGTGATCGCGCATGTCGACGAGGAACTTCTCGAGCCGCGACGGCGCATCGGAAGGCAGCTTCAATGCCGGATCGAGCTCCAGCGCTTCGAAGGCGCGCGTCTCGGCGTTGAGCTCGTCGCCCAGGACCAGGTGGATGAAGCCGAGCTCGATCAGGGCGCGCGACCGCTCCGACATCGCCCGTCCGGAGAGGGCGAGGTAGCGCTGGTATTCGACGACCGCCTCTTCGTAGCGGAGCTCGTCCGACAGACGCCGCGCGTTCTGGAGCGGGTCCGGTGCGTTCGAGACCTGCGCCACGGCGAGGGCGCTCACTGCGAGCAGGAGGGGGGCGGAGACGGTCATGCGGAGTCGCCAGCGTACCGCATCCGCGGCTCGAGGTGACTATCCGGGCTGGCAGACCTGGCGGAGGATGTCGAGCGACTCGAGCGCCTTGCCCGCGCCGACCACCACCGACGAGAGCGGATCCTCGGCGAGGAACACGGGCAGGCCGGTCTCCTCGCGCAGCAGGGTGTCCAGGTTCTTCAGCAGCGCTCCACCGCCCGCCAGCACGATGCCGCGGTCGGCGATGTCACCGGCGAGCTCGGGCGGCGTGCGTTCGAGCGTCAGCTTCACCGCTTCGACAATCCCGTTCACCGTCTCGGCCAGCGCGTCGCGGATCTCGTCCGAGGTGATGGTGAGGGTACGGGGAACGCCGGCCACCAGGTCGCGCCCCTTGATCTCCATCGTCATCACGTCGTCGGTCGGGTACGCGGTGCCGATGCTGATCTTGATCAGCTCGGCCGTGCGCTCACCGATGAGGAGGTTGTACTTGCGCTTGATGTACTGGACGACGGCCTCGTCGAGCTTGTCGCCACCGACGCGCACGCTCTTGGAGAACACGATGCCGGCGAGCGAGATCACCGCCACGTCGGAGGTGCCACCGCCGATGTCGACGATCATGTTGCCCGACGGCTCGGTCACCGGGAGGCCGGCCCCGATCGCCGCGGCCATCGGCTGCTCGATCAGGTAGACCTCTCGCGCGCCGGCGTTCTCCGCGGCTTCGCGCACCGCGCGGCGCTCCACCTCTGTGATGCCGGAGGGGATGCCGATCACGATCCGCGGCTTCACGCCCCAGCGGCGGTTGTGCGCCGTCTGGATGAAGTAGCGCAACATGGCCGCGGTGATCTCGAAGTCGGCGATCACGCCGTCCTTCATGGGCCGGATGGCGACGATGTTGCCGGGGGTGCGCCCCAGCATCTCCTTCGCTTCCTTGCCGACGGCGAGCACCTTCTTCCCGCCGCGCGAGTCCTGCTGGACCGCGACGACGGAGGGCTCATTCGAGACGATGCCCTCGCCGCGCGTGTAGATGAGCGTGTTCGCCGTTCCGAGATCGATGGCGAGGTCGCGTGAGAGGAGTGTGTGGAACCAGTCGAACATGTCGGTCCAGCGAGGGTGACGGGGTGCGGCAAAGTAGACCTGAAGCTTCGAAAAAGGAAAGTAAATCGCTAATCAATTAGCGCCCTTAGCGGCAGGGCGATCAAGCACGACGCAATCGTCCCGCAGCACGGGTGGGGCGGGCAGGCGCGAGGCGCTCGAAGGCTCGGTCGCACTGGATGGCCGGCCGGTCCAGACGTCGCCACGTTGACGGGAGCCGGACAGTTGGATCGTCCGCCGGCGGGAGAACGCAGATGCGCAGAGGGCTCGGAAGGCTGGCGGTGCTTGCGTTCGTCGTGTCGGGGATGGGAGCGGGCGCAGAGGAGCCCCAAACGGAGGAGGCGCAGGATCCGCAGGAGGTGATCATCGTCGTCACGCCCGAGTACGCCGACGTCGAACGCCCGATGTTGCTCGTCCCGCGCATGATGGCTCCGGTGGACATCCCGGTCGAAGACGACGACGGCTCGCTCCGGAGCTCGTACGGGGAGACGAAGAAGGCGCCGACCGGGAAGCGGCTTCCAATCCGGAAGAACTTCACACCGGAGCTGCAGGATTCCGCGATGGAGCAGTAGGACCTCAGTGGCGCGCCTCGCCTGCCGCGGGTAGGCTTTGGGGCGGCGCGATCGAAGCGCCGGGTTGAAGGCCCATCTGCTCCTGCATTCCGGCCCAGTCAAAGTAGCTTCGCCCGCGCACGATCTTCCCGTTCTTCAGCTCGAAGACCTCGCACAGGCGGACATCCAGCTTGCGCTGAGTCGGGTGGAGGGTGCCGTCGGAGCCCTGTAACGGCCCGGTGTGGGTGCCCCGAGCGTGGATCTCCGCGACCACGGTGTCTCCGCTCGCGACCAGGTTCTTCACCTCGAACGTGCCGTCCGGAAATGCGGTGGCCCAGCCCTCCCAGCTGTCCCTCCAACCGGCGGTCGTGTCGAAGGGAACATCCTCCATCTGCGCATCGGCCTCCGCCAGGCTGGCAAGGCGCTCGAGGTCCTTGTCGTTGAACGCCTGGTAGAGCGTACGGACAGTCGCTGCGTTGTCTCTCTCGCTCATGGGGGAAACCTCCTTTACTCAAGCTAGGTGTGGGCGGACGAGGCGCAGGAGCGGAGCAGGCAGGCGGCAGGGGCTCTGTGGGCGGGTGGTCCTCCGGATTTCCCGATCGGGAAAAAAGCGATGGAATCAGGGCGCTTCCCGCCCGTATGTTCCCGATCGGGAAATTTCAGGCGCGACGGCGGCTGTTTCGTGGCAATCTTTCCCGATCGGGAAATGCGAGGACGCATGGTGACTCCGAGCCACCAGGACGAAGGACCCATTCGGGGGACAGAGGCGCTCGGTCGGCTCGTGCGCCAGCGCCGCAAGGAGCAGGGCATCACCCTGGCGCAGGCGGCGGGGCTTGCCGGAGTCGGCGTGCGGTTCCTGCTGGAGCTGGAGCACGGCAAGCCCACCGCCTCGCTGGGCAAGGCGCTGCAGGTCCTCGACCGGATCGGGCTGGACCTGTGGATCACCCCACGTGGAGCGAAACCGCCTCGGAGCGATCGGTGATCGAGCGGCTCCTCGTACGCTCCGAGGACGCCCTCGTCGGGACCCTGGCGCAGAGCCGGGACGGCCGCTTCGAGTTCTCCTACTCCGGGGAGTGGCTGGCCCGACCGCACCGGTTTCCGATCTCGGTGAGTCTGCCGCTTCACGCGCCGCCCGCCCCGGGCGCAGCGCACGCGTTCTTCTCCAACCTGCTTCCGGAGTCCGAGCTGCGACGGGTCCTTTCCCAGCGCCTCGGGATCTCCGCGGACAACGACTTCGAGCTGCTCGCGGCGATCGGCGGCGAGTGCGCGGGCGCGCTGACCCTGTCGACCGGGGATGAACCTGACCGGGCTCGCGCCGCCGACTATCGGCCGCTGACGTCCGAGGAGCTCGAGACGCTCGCCGCCGCGCAGGTCCTCCCCGCCATCGACGGCCGCTCGGGACTGAGGCTCTCGCTCGCAGGTGCGCAGGACAAGCTGCCGGTGCTCGTGGAGGGCACGTCACTCCTGCTCCCCATCGGGAGCTCGCCGAGCACGCACATCCTCAAGTTCCCGAACCGTCACTACAAGCACCTGCCCGGCAACGAGGTGCTCACGATGACGATCGCGGCGCACCTGGGGCTCCCGGTGGCGCGCACGGAGTTGTGGGAGCTCCGCAGGGAAGGCATGTGCGTCGTCGAGCGCTATGACCGGGTGCGGGACGCGAGCGGAGCGGTGCGTCGGCTGCACCAGGAGGACCTGTGTCAGGTGCTCGGGCTTCGCTCGACGATGAAGTACCAGAAGGAGGGGGGACCTTCGTTCACGCGGTGCTTCGAGGCGGTCCGGGAGGTCAGCGCGCAACCGCTGGTGGATGGTCAAAATCTTCTGAAGTGGATCGCCTTCAACACGATCGCGCTCAACGCAGACGGACACGCGAAGAACCTGTCGTTGCTCTACACGGAGTCGGGGCTGCGACTGGCGCCGTTCTACGACCTCGTGTGCACGCGCGCGTATCCCCGGCTCGCGCCCGAGCTGGCGATGTCGATCGGAGACGAGTTCGACCCGACGCTCGTGCGTCGATCGCATTGGGAGCAGGTCGCCCGGGAGCTGGGGCTCGGCGTGCGGTTCGTGCTGGGCACCGTCCGCGAGATGGCCGAGCGGCTCCCGGAGGCGGCCGACGCAGCAGCGGCGGAGTTCCGATCAAGGTACGGAGAGCGGCCCGCGCTCCAGCTCGTCCTGCCGAAGATCCGCAGGCAGGCGAAGCGCGTCGCTCAGCTCGCGGCCTGAAAGCGTCGGCTTGCTCAGCGCTTCACGGTGTACTTGCCGATCGCATAGAGGGCGCGGACGCCGTCCTTCCAGCCGATCTTCTTGCCCTCTTCGTAGGTGCGGCCGTAGTAGCTGATCGGCACCTCGAAGACGCGCCAGTGTCCGCGGGCGATCTTGAGCGTGATTTCGGGCTCGAAGCCGAAGCGGTCCTCCTCGAGCCTGATCCCCTGGAGCACGTCGCGGCGGAACGCCTTGTAGCAGGTCTCCATGTCCGTCAGGTTCAACCCCGAGGCGATGTTGGAGAGCAGGGTCAGCGTCTGGTTCATCACCGTGTGCCAGAAGTAGAGGACCCGGCGCGGCGTCCCGATGAACCGGCTGCCGAACACCACGTCCGCCACCCCGTCGACGATCGGTTGGATCAACCGCGGGATGTCCTTCGGGTCGTATTCGAGGTCGGCGTCCTGGACGAGGACGATGTCGCCGCTCGCCTCGGAGAACCCGCGGCGCAGCGCAGCGCCCTTGCCCTGGTTCTTCTCCTGGAACAGGACCTTCAGCTCGTTCCGGTTCACCGGCGTCGAGCCCGGGAGCGCCGCCCAACCCTCCGTGGAGAGCCGTTCGAGGAATTCCCGGCTTCCGTCGGTGGAGAAGTCGTCGACGATGACAAGCTCCTTGGGGAAGTCGACCGCGGCGATCCGGCGGAGGATCTCCCCCAAGGTGGCCGCTTCGTTGAATACCGGAATGACGAGTGAGACGAGCACGGTCGCGGCTTTAACCGGAATCAACTCGCCCCGCAATGACGCGGTGCGTGTGCTAACGTCCCGCTGCCCTTGAATCGAAGCCCCCAATGCCCGAAGTGCCTCCAGTCGCTCGAGGACTCGGCGAATTTCTGCCCCGCGTGTGGTGAAGACCTGCGTGGGCTCAGCCCAACCGCCGACACGATGTCTGGCCCCTGGACAGGCAAGGTCATCGACGGTCGCTATCGCCTGATGGAGAAGCTCGGCGAAGGCGGCATGGGCACGGTCTACAAGGTCGAGCACGTGCGCATGGGCAAGATCCTGGCGCTCAAGGTGCTCCGGCCCGACCTGGCGATCGACAAGAAGCTGAAGGCCCGCTTCCACCAGGAGGCGCGGGTCGTCTCGAAGCTGTCTCACCCGAACACGATCCAGGTCTTCGACTTCGGTGAGCTGGACGACGGTTCGCTGTACATCGCGATGGAGTTCCTCGCCGGGCGCGACCTCATGTGGAGGCTGCGCACCCATGGCCCGTTCAACGAAGAGCGGGCGATCGCCATTGGCATCCAGGCGCTCTCGTCGCTGGCGGAAGCGCACGAGCTCGACATCATCCATCGGGACATCAAGCCGGCGAACATCATGCTGTTGCGCCGCAAGGACGGCACCGACACGGTGAAGGTGCTCGACTTCGGCATCGCCAAGCTCAACGAAGGCGAGAGCCGCAAGCACATCACCGGCGTGGCCGACTTCCTCGGAACGCCGATGTACATGTCGCCGGAGCAGGGCGCCGGCGAGGCGCTGGACGCGCGCAGCGATCTCTACTCGGTCGCCGCCATGCTGTTCGAGCTCGTCACCGGTCGGGGCGTGTTCGAAGGCCCCACGGCCATGAGCATCGTCACGCAGCACATGAGCGCGCCGCCGCCGAAGTTCGCCCAGGTGGCGCCCGATCGCCTCATCAGCCCCGCCTTCGAGGCGGTGATCCGCAAGGCGCTGTCGAAGAAGCGGGAGGATCGGTACGCCTCGGCGGATCAGATGCGCGAGGCGCTGGAGCGGGTCCGGCGCGAGGTCGTCAGCTCGTTCGCCGACTTCACGCCGGTCGCGGATCTGAACACGGGAAAGGTCGCCAGCCGGCAGGACTTCGACCGCTTCGAACGGTCGCTCCGGGCGCGGCGCGTGCTGTTTCCACTGTTCACGCTGGCGCTGATCGGTGCGGCCGGGTTCGGCGCGTGGTGGACCCTGCTCAGGCCGGAGGCGGGCGCGGTCTTCACCGCGGAGCGCGAACCGAACGATGAGCCGCAGCGCGCCACGCCCATTCCGCTGAACCAGGTCGTGCAGGGGATGATCGGCCGACCCAGCGCGGACAACGACTCGGACCACGACGTGTTCGTGGTGGAGCTCCCCGAGGACAGCGTGCTCACCGTCGAGCTCGGCGGCGTGCCCGACATGAACCTGGTCCTCGACGCGTACCAGTTCACCTCGAGCGCCTCCGGCGCAGAGGCCAGCGCGGCGGCGCTGAAGCTGCAGAGCCCGGGCTCGACGGGGAAAAGCGACGAGAAGCTCGAGCGCATCCTGCTCGTGGACGACGGACGCACCGGCGAGGGAGAGCGCGTCGACGGGCTTCGCGTCCGCCAGGGGCCCCTGTTCCTGCGCATCCAGGAGAAGGCCCACCGGACCGAGTCGCCGAGGCCTGCGCGTGAGACGACGCAGTCCGCCTATTCGCTCAACATCCGCCCGATGGAGCAGGATCTCGAGCGCGTCGAGCATGAGTCCGCAGACGACCGGATCGAGACCGCGCCTGCCTCGCCGTTGTCGCGCGCGATCCGGGCG
>JBAWAM010000248.1:0-4997 GCA_049589315.1 Myxococcaceae bacterium | reverse complement strand
TGGTGCGCGGCGACCTTGTCCACCCCGATGCGCTCGCCGAGATCGTGCGCCACCCGCTCGGCGAGTTTCCGGGTGTTGGCGAAGACCAGGAGGGTGCGGTGCGCTTCGGAGAGCTCGACCAGGCGCTGGTAGATCTGTCCCCACGCCTCGTGGGTGGCGACCGCGCTGAGCTCCTGATCCGGGATCTCGATGCGGAGGTCCCAGGGTCGGAGGTGGCCGACCTCGACGACGTCGCAGCCGTCGCGTTTCCCGGTGAGGAAGCCGGCGATCTCCGGCAGGGGGCGCTGCGTCGCGGAGAGCCCGACGAGCTGGGGCTTCCGCCCGAGCAGCGCCTTCAGCCGCTCCATCGACAGGGTGAAGTGCGCGCCGCGCTTGTCCCGGGCCAGCGCGTGGATCTCGTCGACGATCACCAGCTCGACCGACCGGAGCGTCTCGCGGGAGCGGGCCGCGGTCAGGTACAGGTAGAACGACTCGGGCGTGGTGATGAGGATGTGCGGCGGCTTCTTCGTCAGCCGCGCTCGTTCGGCGGTCGGGGTGTCGCCGCTGCGGACGCCCACGCGGATGGGCTGCGGGTCGTAGCCCTCCGCCCGCGCCAGCTCGAGGATCTCCTCCAGCGGTCGGAGGAGGTTCTTCTGCACGTCGTTGCCCAGCGCCTTCAGCGGGGAGACGTAGAGCACGCTCGTCCGGTCCTCGAGCTGTCCCTCGAGGGCCTGCCGGAACAGGCGGTCCAGGCAGTGCAGGAACGCGGTGAGCGTCTTCCCCGAGCCCGTCGGCGCGGCGATGAGTACGTCGCGACCTTCGGCGATCAGCGGCCAGCCGCGCTGCTGCGGTTCGGACGGGGTGCCAAGGCGCTGGGCGAACCAGCGCTGCACGATCGGGTGGAACGAGGTCGGCGTTTCCATGGGCAAGCAGGCCAGAGCCTGAACACAGGTGCAGCCAAGATCAACAGCCGGGCTGACAGCAATCGTCCGGGTGGGACAAGGTATGCGCATGCGCCGCGAAGAGTTCGGCTGGTGGAGTCCACGTCTTCAGATGCACATGCCCATCGTCCGCTACGGCGAGTGGGGCGTGCCTCTCCTGCTCTTTCCCACCTGGCAGTCGGACCTGTGGGAGGCCGAGCAGAAGGGGCTGATCGGCGCGATCGCCCACCACATCGAGTCGGGCCGCGTGAACGTCTTCACCATCAACAGCATCAGCCCGCATGCGTGGTGCAACGACGCCGTGCCGATGCCGGAGAGGTCGCGTCGTCAGGCGATGTACTCGGCCTACGTCGAGGAGGAGGTCGCCCCGGCCATCCGCCGCGTCGTGCAGAACGACAAGGCGCGGATCGCCGTGGGCGGCGCGAGCTTCGGCGCGTTCTTCGCCGCGAACGCGCTCTTCAGGCGGCCCGATCTCTTCTGCGCGCTGATCGGGATGAGCGGCTTCTACCAGCTCGAGCGCGTGCTCCACGGCTACAGCGACGAGAGCGTGTACTTCAACTCGCCGGAGTGGTTCGTCCCCAACCTCCCCGAGGGCTCACAGCTCGACCTTCTCCGCGGGCATTCGCAGATCCACCTGCTCAGCGGACGCGGCGCGTGGGAGTTCCCCGAGCTCACCGAACGCTTCGCTGCGGTGCTTCGCGCGAAGGGCATCCCCCACTGGCTGGACCTCTGGGGGCACGACATGCCGCACGAGTGGGTGACGTGGCAGCGGATGCTGAACGTCGTCCTCTCCGAGCGCGTCGGTTGGTGAGGTGACTCGGTCTCCTGAGGTGATCAGTCTTCCTCGAGCACGCGGGACAGCACGTGCGCGGTGAAGTTCACGAGCGGAATCACCCGCTGGTAGTTCATCCGCGTGGGGCCGATGACGCCGACCGCGCCGAGCACCTGCTCGCCGATCCCGTACGGACTGGCGATCACGCTGACCTCACCGGCCGAGGAGAAGTCGCTCTCGGTCCCGATGTAGATCTGCATCTCCTTCGCGCGCTGGACGCGCTCGAGCAGCTCGAGCAGCTTGGTCTTCTCCTCGAGCGCGCGGAACAGCGAGCGGATCCGCTCGACGTCGGCGAACTCCGGCGCCTCGAGGAACGAGCCGGTGCCCTCGATGTGCAGCCGCTCGCCCCTGCTCACGTCGGTGGCCTGGTATCCGAGCGCCAGCGCCTTGCGCGACAGCTCATCGTAGAGCGCCTGCTCCTTCTCCATCTCCGTGAGGATCCGGGCCCGGACGCCCTCCAGCGGCGCCCTGTCGAGCAGCGCGGTGAGGTAGTTCGACGCGCGTACCAGGTCCTCGCTCGTCACGGGGAAGTCGATGGTGAAGACCTTGTTCACCACCTGCCCGTTCCCGCTCACCAGCACCGCGAGGATCCGGTTCTCGCGCAGGCGGACGAACTCGATGCGCTCGAAGACGGTGGAGGCTGCGCGCGGCGCGACGACCACGCCTGCGTGGCGGGTGATGAAGTGCAGGACCTTCGAGGCCTCCTGGATGGCCTGCTCGATCCCCGTCTCCGCCGCGAGGTTGTGCTCGATGAGCTCTCGATCCCGCTGGCCCGGCTCGCGCAGGCGCACCAGCGTGTCGACGTAGAAGCGATAGCCCTGATCTGTCGGCACCCGCCCCGCCGAGGTGTGCGGCTTGTCCAGGTATCCGAGCTCCTCGAGGTCGGACATCACGTTGCGCATGGTCGCAGCGGAGACGTCGAACTCGGCGCGCCGCGCGAGCTGCGACGATCCCACCGGGCCACCTGAAGAGATGTACTCCTGCACGATGGCGCGTAGGACCTCTCGCTGCCTGTCATCCAGAAGGTCTTCAGTGTTCATTGGTTGATACGGTTTTAGAAAGGCTTGCACGGCCTCGCAACTGCACACGGGCCCGCAGGCCCTTCGCGCCGACTGCCTGCCAGTCAGGCTACATTCCGCCCTACCATGCGACCTGCCCTCTCCCTCGCGTTCGCACTCGTGGCCCTCCCCTGCTTCGCGGAGGATGCCTCACTTGAGGTCGCAATGCTCGTCGGCACTCCGGGCGAGGAGGCGTCGACGCTGATTTTCCAGTCACCCGGCGCCGGCGCACCGGCCGAGGGGGCAGCGACGCTTCGTCACCTCCCGTGGGCGGTGATCCGGGGACGGGTGCTTCCGGGAACGCGGACTGCGCTGGTCGTGGCGGATACGGCGAGGCGGGGAGACGGCTCGTTTGGAGCGACGCTCCTGCGAATTTCACCCGGGGCTGCGCCGGAGGTGCTCGCAGACCGGGTCTTTCATGCGACCCGGCCGCTGGTGACCTCGACCGGGCGGGTGTTCGTCGAACGCGGGATCGAAGGTCCGGCCCGGGTGGACCGGCTGTCTATCGACGAGGTCAACCCGATGACCGGCGAAGCGCGGCCTGTCCACGCGTTCGAGGGCTACACGACCCATCTCGTCGGCGCGCTGGGTGATGAGCTGCTGGTCTATCGGGTCCGGTACCAGCATGCAGATCTCGTCGCGGTCCACATGGACACGGGAACGACCCGGAAGCTCCGAGGAGAGCTGGTCCCCTTCGCGCGCGACTTCTCGGTGGACGAGGTGACGCGCGTGCTTCGTTGGACCACGCTGGAGACCGCGACGGGCGACTGGGTCGTGGTGGCGATGAACGCGGACGAGGGCGTGGAGACGGTGATCGCCCGCGCCCAGCGACCTTCACTCGCAGCTTCGGCGTGGCCGGGTGAACGCTGGGCCTTCAATCCCGGCGGAGACCTGGGGCTCGCGTTGAGCGAAGGCGAGGATCAGCGCCGCATCGCTCCCCTGGGTCCCGGCGCGGACGTGGTGCGGGCCGCAACGGGCAATGGTGCGTGGGTGGCGCTCGATCACACGCGCCCATCGTCGTTGCCAGCTCCCTTCGTGATGTCGCAGGACGGGAAGCGCGTGCTGCGCATCGCGGTGCCGGAAGGCATGCGGTCCGAGATCCTCGGCTTCGTGGAGGTGCGGTGATGAGGCGCCTCGGCCTGCTGCTCGGCGCGGTCTCGATCTCGGCCCCGTCCGTCGCGGTCGCCTTCTGCCCCAGCTACACCGTGTCGAGCTCGGCGAACTCGCATGACTGTGGCATCGAAGCGGTGAACGGTAGGAACCCCACCCCCGCGGAGTGGCAGGAGCTCTTCGCCGTCGCCGCGGCCGGTCCGACGGCATGGGGCGCCAACGGTCCCGCGTTGGAGGAGATCGGCCAGGGGTGCGGAAACCCCGAGCCGCTCCACAGGGTGCCGGCGCGGTTTCCCTGCGAGCTGCTCAAGGCCCTCGCCATGCAGGAGTCGAGCTGGCGTCAGTTCTGCGTCCCGGACCGCCCGGTGGATCAGGCCGGCGGTGCCGAGCGGACGATCATCTCGTTCGACTGCGGCTACGGCGTGGGTCAGGTCACGAGCGGGATGCACAAGGGCGAAGCGCCCGGGTTCGATCGGGTCCGGGTCGCCGGCGATCCGCTCTACAACCTCGCGACCGGGGCGAGCATCCTCGCAGGGAAGTGGCGGCTGACGGAGTGCGTCGGCGACAACCAGCCTTCCGTCATCGAGAACTGGTACGCGGCGACCTGGGCCTACAACGGGCTCTCGTACAAGAACAACCCGAACAACCCCAACTACGACTCGAACCGCGGCGTCTGGAATCCGCAGGCCGGCGGCGGCGCGCCCTACCAGGAGAAGGTCCTCGGATGGATCGAGCACCCGCCCTCCGCATCTCACTGGGCTTCGGTCGCGGTGGGCTATCCGAGGCTCTCGGACGTCGGCGGAGCGAACGGCGCGCCGGAATTGCCGGAGCCAACGTGTGCCTCTCCCACGGATTGCACAGCGACGAGGGCGCGCAACGTGTCTGTGTGCTTCAAGAGCGGTACGCCGGATGCGGGCGGATCCCCCGGGCCCGGACCTGGGCCAGGCGACGCGGGCTCGACGGACCACGTCGGCAGTGATCCTGGGCCGGAGGATCCGGCGATCACGGATGGCGGCTCCCCCGATTCGGCGCCCGCGGACGCCGAGGGCTGCGGCTGCGGTGGCAGCGGTGGTGCGC
>JBAWAM010000247.1:0-2003 GCA_049589315.1 Myxococcaceae bacterium | reverse complement strand
CAACACCCCTGCGCATCCAACTGCTAGCTGCCAGCCGCCAGCTGCCAGCCCGCTCCACCTGCCAGCCCGCTCCACTCCAGCAGCCGTCACTCCTCATCCGCGTTCGGATCGAGAATGGACGGGTTGTGCCGGACGTCGTGCACGCCCCCTCGCATCCGAAGTCCGCGCTCTCCGAAGTCCTCTTCCAGTTGGGTGGGCGTCGTGTCCGTCTCGAACTCCCCACTCGCCCGGAGCCGGGCCTCGCGTGACTCGTCGCCGGTCGGCTCCACCCCGCGCGGTGGGACCCGGGTCGGACGCTCGGCCTCCTCTTCGCGCTCCCGGATTCCGTGACCTGCCCGCCGTGCTTCGTCGATCTCCTGCTCGGGCACGGGCTCGGACCGCCGCTCCCCTTGCAGGTGGCTCTCGGTCCGCGTGTCACTCCGCTTCTGTGCCATGGTCGTTCTCCTCCGGCCGACAGGCCCTCCCGGAGAACTTCGATGCCCGTCCTGCCGAGGGGAACCCCCGCAAAGGCGAAGGCCCCGCCACCCTTGCCGGGCTGCGAGGCCTTCATCCTTCGACGACTCCCGGGCGACTACGGCGTCACGGCCGCCGTGGTGGGGGCCGGCGCGCTGGGGTCACCCTTCTGGATCACCGCGAAGTTGATGTTCCCGTATCCCGCCGTGGCGCAGGAGAACATCACCTTCTTGATGTACTTGAACTGAACGTCCTTGTTGCCCTGGATGTTGATGTCACCCTTGAAGGCCTCCGAGTCGCCCGCCATCGCGTGCAGATCCTCGGTCTTCTTCTTGAGCTCGCGGAGCTTCTCCTCGAGCGCGGGGATGTTCAGGTACTCGCTGCCTTCGATGTCGGACAGGCGGACGACCGACGTCCCGTCGACCACCACCTCGTCGTTCGACACCTTGACCACCGGGACCATCTGCACCTCCTGGACGTTCTTCGCCTCAGGAAGCTGGATGTCCTTGGTCATCATCAGGATCTCGCCCGTCGCCGAGAAGTTCGCGACGAGGAAGAGCACCATGATGACGAACATGTCGACCAGCGGGGTGATCAGGAGGTCGGAGTTGCCGTTGAGCTTTCCGTGCCCGCCATCACCGAAGACCTTCGACTTCCGCAGCCGACGTCCGTAACGCTTTCCAGGAACCTTGATCATCTCGGAATCTCTCCCTGCCGCCTAGCCCATCGCCGCGGAAACCGAGACCTGCGGCAGGCCGGATCCGATGCATTCGTCGATGATGTGCACCAGGTCCTCGTACCGGACGCTGTCCTCCGTCTGGAGGGTGATCGTCGTCTGGTCGGGGATCTGCGTCTTGATCTCCTTCAACTTCTCGAGCAGCTTGACCAGCTCGAGCTTCCCGCTCGACGTCCGGGACAGCGGCATCGGATCGTACTGGGTGCCGCCTGCGGTCAGCTTCAGATCCTTGTCCGTGATCAGCAGGGTCAACGGAATGGTCTTCTTGATCTCCTCCTCCTCCTGCGGATCGCTCGGTCCACCCGCCTGCGAGACCTGGAGGCGACCAATCTGCGTCCACACCGCGGTCATGATGAGGAAGCTGATCGTCACCGCCATCAGATCGATGAACGGGGTCAGGTTAATGGATGCGTCGAGCGGCTTCTTGCCACCCTTACCGCCTCCGCCCAGGTCCATACCGCCGGCCATCGTTGACTCCTTCTGCTACTGCCAGGGTTTGATTCGGTGAACTGTCTTGCTCAGAGACAGCAAAACATTGATTCAGGTTCCAGTGCCCGGCTCGACCCGCCCGCTCCGCGCGAGGCGGAGCAGGCGGACCGAACGCACCGGAGGTTTGGACCGACTACTCGTCGTCCCGAACGGCCGGGACGGTCATGTTCTTGAACTTGTCCTTGTTCGCCACGATCAGGTTCAGCACGGACACCGACGTCTCGTTGATGTCGTTGATGATGTGCTGGGTGCGGCCCATGAGGATGGAGAACGCGATGATCGCCGGGATGGCCGTGAGCAGACCGAAGCCGGTGCAGTTCATGGC
>JBAWAM010000246.1:0-2713 GCA_049589315.1 Myxococcaceae bacterium | reverse complement strand
AGGTGCGCTTCGGCCACCAGCTCCGCGTTCAGCGAAGTGGAGGTCGGTTCCCGGTGGGACTCGAGCGGATCCGGCGCGAGCCGGGACAGCGGCTCACCGCGCGGACGACCGCTCATCGGATTCAGGGCAGCCCGGGCCGCGCGCCGGGCGAAACAGGACGCCCACCACCAAGCCCACGTCTCGAACGCGCAGCGCTCTGGCGCGTAGGTGAGGGCCGCCCGGTACATCCCGACGGTGGCCTCCTGAATGAGGTCCTCGAGGTACGGCCGAAGCGCCGGAGTGCGCCGCACCAGGCGCCAGGACACCCGACGAGCGACGGAAACGTGCTGCAGGGCGAGGTGCCACGCGCGCTTCGCAGCGTCGGCATCAGCGAGAGGGAAGTACCGCACAGGAGCGCCTCCTTCATTCATGCGGACCGACAAGGGCCGCCCGGGAATCCGAATCAGACATACCAACCACGATTCCCATAACGGACCTTTTACGTACTATTTAAGCATCAAATCAAGTGCCCTGAATGGAGCCCACATAGAATCAACAAAGACCGCCGGCTGAGGGCTTGCTGAACGGGTTCGCGCGGGAGGCGTACGGCGTTTGGTGGCGCGAGCGGTGGATCGCGCACCCGGCACCGCCAGGGCGGAGGGAACCGAACCGCGTCCTTCGAACTCGGCCTGCCATCGGGAGACGAGTCAGAGCCAACGCCACGCTGATCCGGTCACCAGCGCCTCCGGGAAAGGACGGTTCCCGCGTAGCGCCGCACCGGCGCACGCTGCCGATGCAATCGCAACCTCGGGATTTCACGGGACAAGTGACGGGATCAGCGCAGCGGAAGGGCGACTCGCCTTGGTTCGAAACGGAATTGCGAAGTTGGGTTGCTCGAGGAGGCATCCACTGGGAAGGCGCGGTGCAGCGCTGAACGAAGTTGCCGAGGCTCGAAACCCGCGCCAGAGAAACCGAGGTGGCGCGAAGGGCCAGTAGGGCACCTAATGCGCGCAGGCCCGAAGCGCAGCGAGGACCCCCCCATCCCAAGAGCCCGTCGGCGATCGGTGAGGGCAGGGCGGTTCATTGGCGTCCGCTAGGAGCGGCCGGAACGGCCGCGATTGGAGAGGGGTGCGGGGGGAGGCTTCCTTCCCCCGCAGGAGCGCCCGGCTTTTTGGGCGCGGACCTGGTTATCCACAGGGCCTTTTGTGGAAAACCTGTGGATAACTTGGCGTGAGGGGGTCGCCTTAAGACTTCTACTTAAAAGAAGGATCTTACAAAGACTTACACAACTTACGCGGCGAAAACGCGTCGTAACCGCCGAGAGACTCTGGGGATTTTGGAACCGCACTGCCGCCGAGACCCGAACGAATTGCCGCCGGGACCCGAATCAGCTGCCGCCGGGGCCCTAGTCGTTCTGCCGCCGGGACCCGAACCCATCTACCGCCGGGACACGAATGCCGTGCCGCCGGGACCCGAACCCGGAAAGCGCGCCTGGACCGGCCGTCCCCACCTGAGGCGATAGTGATGCGGAAACGGTGCGCTTGCCATACCTGCCGTCGGGACCCGAACAAAAGCTGCCGCCGGGACCCGAATCTGGAGGCATAACGGACTCCAACTGCCGCCGAGACCCGAATCACCAAGCGGGGCGCACCTCGACTGCCGCCGGGACCCGAATCCCCGCCCATGGAAATCCAACCGTTTGGAGGGACTCGTCTACCGCGCCGCAATTCGGCGCTGCTTGGCGATGTCGAGCGAGAGCTCTACCTCTGCGCGCGTCTCGTCGTAGAAGAACACCGTAAGGAGGTTCGTCTTGCGATCCGCCACCCAGCGCTCGAGGAAGCGGCGTGTACGGAGCTGCTGGCCGGAGTACTCGACCTCGGTCTCCCGCCTCAGCAGCTCCAGCGGCCCCGAATCAGCCCGGGACGAGCTCTGCGGGTCCAGGGCATCCCAGATGGCCGACGGTGCCCGTTTCTTCAGGTTCAGCTTGGAGGCCAGAAGCCGGACGTCCTCGGAGTAGCTGGGCCTGTTGTTGTCCTTCTTGGCCAGATACGCGTACAGGCGCTGCGCCAGGGGCGTCTTCAGCGCGTTCATGTAGTCGAGATCGACGCCGTGGAAGTAATTGTTCTTCAGGCTCTCGAACAGGATGTCGCTCATCCTGACGTAGCTGCGCTTTGAACTCGCCTCTTCGTTCTGCACGAACGGCAAAGCGACCTGGCGATCATCCACGAAGCGGAACGAAGAGATGAGGCCGTCGCACTGCACCGAGCCGCGCTTGCCCTCCCTCTTCTGGTACCAGGTCTCGGCGAAGCGGAGGCTCAAGGTGCGCATCGCCTCGAGCGCGTTCTCGATGTCCTTGTACTCCTTGTGACCGGGGCGCTTCATCCCGAGCCGGGACGCGAGCGCGTGGCGGCTGATGTACACGGTCGGGCTGGCGAAGTCGTGACGCCGCGCCTCCTCGATGATGGCGATCAGCAGGCGGTACGCGAACATCGTGGGGTAGCCGAACTGCGGATTGGCCTTGAGCGTGACGGAGCGCTCGACCTCCGTGCCGGCGTCGATGGTCTTCCCGATGGAGAGGACGCGGGTGTAGAGCGACAGATCCGGCTTTCCGTTCGCATCCACGCCGATGGGAGGCTTGGCGTCCTTGT
Source organism: Myxococcaceae bacterium (assembly GCA_049589315.1). Classification (GTDB taxonomy): domain Bacteria; phylum Myxococcota; class Myxococcia; order Myxococcales; family Myxococcaceae; genus JBAWAM01. The sequence continues at coordinate 86 of JBAWAM010000246.1, read as the reverse complement.
TGTTGAGGACGAAGAGCGGGTTCTCCGCGAGATTCCCCTCCGAGATGGCGGCTTCCGCCGGTCGGCGCGCGAGAGCGACCTGTGCC
>JBAWAM010000245.1:0-1811 GCA_049589315.1 Myxococcaceae bacterium | reverse complement strand
GGCGTAGCCGACGCCGAGCGCCGTCGACACGTAGCTCACGCCCAGCCGGCGTGCCGCATCCGTCGCCGCGTCCCACAACTCTGAAGGCATCTCCCGGCTCTGGCGATTCGCCCGCCACTGGCCGATCCGCTCTCGTAGGGCCCTCAGCTCCTGCTCACTCCTGCTCCGCTGCGACATCCTTCGCCCCTCTCGGATCCAGTCTGGTGGATCCATCGAGGTATCAGCGGACGCCTTCGGCGATCACACACGCTCACCGGAAGGACACGGAATGTCCAACCAGCTCGATGTCTCGACCTTCCAACTCCGCGAGCTGCGGCAGCACGAACTCTTCGAGATCGTCGACATAGGTGGGGTCTGCAATTCTTAGTGCGATGACCTCTTTGAGCTCTGGCGCCAGCAATGCCACTTCGGCAGGTGCAAGCACGAGATGTGCTCCCCAGACGTCGGAGCACTGGGCCGAGGTGCCCCACCTGCGACCTCGTTCGAGCCAGGGAAGGACTTTGAATGGCGCTGAGGGTTTCGCTTTGTTCGCGAACCTGGCCCAAACGTGATCGGGGCCGTCGCAGCCTCCTACCGAGAGCGCCTCCAGGCCCAGCGCCTCCGCTCCCTCCGGTGAAAGTGCAGATGCCACGATCTGATCGAGCAGCTTACATACCTGGTTCGACCGTCCCCGGTAATCGAGCCCTTCAGTCAGGACACGTCGGGCCAGGTCTTGTGTGGTCGGTACGTCGAACTCCCCACCGCCCTCCTTACCCTCCCATTCGATCAACTCCAGGAATGCGGCGATCGCCTCCGAGCCTGAACTGCCGAAGACCTGCGCGAAAGTTCCGGCAGGAAATGCTGAAAAGTACCAATGCAGAGACATGGGTGGCCCTTCTCACGATGTACCCGGAGCTTTGACGACATATCCGACCTGCGCCCCGACCGCGACGGACGCTGGCCACTCAAATCATTCGCCCGATCCCTTGCAGCCGGTTCGCCGCGAGTTTGAAAAAGAGCAGGCTGGTGGAGTATGGCCCCCGCCGAAATGAACCTCCGCTATCGGGGCCAACCACCCTGCTTCCCTAATAAAATGGATGGATCGCCGGACGCGACACCGAGCGAGCGTGGGTCTGGCGACCTGACGAGTATTCACCGACATCAGCAGGTGCTTGGGTTCATCGTCCCGATGATCTCCGGGGCAGCACTGGCCGCGCTTGCAGCGCGCCAGAACGTGCCACTCCCATGGGCGGTCGCCGTATTTGTGCTCACGCTTCCCATCGTGAAGCTCCTCACCTGGCTGGTGACGTTCATGGTTGGCGTTCGGCGCGCCCTCAACGAACTCCGGAACGAGGTCGAACGACTGACTCCGAAGGTTCAGGAGATCTCGATCCTGCTCACCGAGAGTGAGCTCCGGGTCCAATGGGGTGAAGGGCAGGAGCACGTTGCGCCCTGGAGCACGGTGACGGGTGTCCGGCTCTTTGAAGGCGACGTGTTGATCACGTTCACCGAGGGCTTCATGAGGATTCCCGCATCGGCGTTCGCGGACGCGTGGCAGCGGCGAACGTTCGTCGCCCGAGGCGAGGAGCTTTGCGCCAGTCGCCACGAAGTTTCCGGCTCCGGTGATTGATGGTGCTCCCGTGCATGGAAGCCCGCCGACCGGATCGGAGCGGATCCTGTCAAGCTCGTGTGCTCGTCCGCTCAGGCGTTCGAGCGTCGCTCGGGCCGATTTCTTGTCGCTTACACCGGTCGAAACGACGCAAATAGAATGCTGCACGAAACGAGGACGATGACGCAGCCGGTGTTCTTCCGCTTCAACGGCAGCGTGCGCG
>JBAWAM010000244.1:0-8160 GCA_049589315.1 Myxococcaceae bacterium | reverse complement strand
AACGTGCTGGCAACGCAGCGGCAGCCGCACAGTTCCAGCGCTCACAGACGTGTCCTTCCGCAGGACACGCACTCCATCCCCGTCCCGCCACTCGCCGCCCACCGAAGGTCCCGACTTCTGACCTTCCGATGGTCTATTGCGAGGGCGGGAGAGCCAGGCCAGCCGATGCAGAACACCGCGTTCGGTAACGGCCGCCGGTGTTTGAAGCCGCCCCGGGCGTGTGCACCCGGGGCGGTCCTTCACGACGTCTCAGCCAGCGCGGGTGCGCGCTGTGGGCTTCGGCTCGCCGAGCACTTCCTGCAGCGGCTTGTAGCTGATCTCGCCCCGGGCGATCGCCTCGAGCGCACCCACCGCCATCCGCGCGGCCTGCACGGTGGTGAAGTAGGGCACGCTGTGCATCAGCGATTCGCGCCGGATCGGGAACGAGTCGGCGATCTCCTTCTTTCCGAAGGTGGTGTTGATCACCATCCCGACGTCACCGCTCACCAGCCGGTCGACGATATGCGGGCGACCCTCGGCGACCTTCAACACCCGCTCGGTCTCGATGCCCTTCGACTTGAGGTACGCGTGCGTACCGGCCGTGGTCAGCATCGGGTAGCCCAGCGCGCGCAGGCGCTTCGCCAGGTCCACCACGCCGGGCTTGTCGTCCTCCTTCACCGAGATGAAGACGGGCCGTCCCGGTGGCGGGAAGCGCACGCCGGCGGCGATCTGGCTCTTGGCGAACGCCGAGGCGTAGTCGGGTGCAAGGCCCATCACTTCGCCGGTCGACTTCATCTCAGGGCCGAGGATCACATCCGCGTTCGAGAAGCGCGCGAAGGGGAACACCGACTCCTTCACCGCCACATAGCGGGGCTGCGGCTCCTGGGTCTGACCCAGCTCCTTCAGCGTCTTCCCGGCCATGCACAGCGCCGCGATCTTCGCGAGCTGCACGCCGGTCGCCTTGGACACGAACGGCACGGTGCGCGACGCGCGGGGGTTCACCTCCAGGACGTAGATTGTCTTCCCCTGGATCGCGAACTGCACGTTCATCAGCCCGACCACGCCGAGCTCGCGCGCCATCGCGGTGGCCTGGTCCTTCATCCGCTCCACCACGTCGGGCGAAAGCGAGTGCGGGGGCAGGGTGGCCGCGGCGTCGCCGGAGTGGACGCCGGCCTCCTCGATGTGCTCGAGCACGCCGCCGATCAGCACGTTGCCCTCGCGGTCCGCCACCAGGTCGAGGTCGACCTCGGTCGCGTCCTTGAGGAAGCGGTCGACCAGCACCGGGTGATCCGGCGAGGCCTGCACGGCTTCGCGCATGTAGCGCTCGAGATCGCGCGCATCGTGCACGACCTCCATCGCGCGGCCGCCGAGCACGTACGACGGACGCACCATCACGGGATAGCCGATCCGCTCGGCCACCGTGAGCGCCTCCGCATGTGAACGGGCGATCCCGTTCTCGGGCTGCGTGAGCTTCAGCTTCTCGATGAGCTGGGCGAAGCGCTCGCGGTCCTCGGCGCGGTCGATGCTGTCGGGCGTGGTCCCGAGGATCTTCACCCCGGCCTTCTCCAGTCCGGTCGACAGCCGCAGCGGCGTCTGCCCGCCGAACTGGACGATGGCGCCCAGCGGCTTCTCGCGCTCGGCGATCGACAGCACGTCCTCCAGCGTGAGCGGCTCGAAGTACAGGCGGTCGGAGGTGTCGAAGTCGGTCGACACGGTCTCCGGGTTGCAGTTGACCATGATGGTCTCGAACCCGGCCTCGCGCAGCGCGAACGACGCGTGGACGCAGCAGTAGTCGAACTCGATGCCCTGGCCGATGCGGATGGGACCGCTGCCGAGGATCATCACCTTCTGTCGATCGGTCGGCGGCGCCTCGTCCTCCTCCTCGTACGTCGAGTAGAGGTAGGGCGTGTACGCCTCGAACTCAGCGGCGCAGGTGTCCACGCGCTTGTAGACGGGGCGGATGCCGCGCGAGAGCCGGTAGGAGCGGACGGACAGCTCGTCCATCCCGAACAGCGACGCAATCTCCTTGTCGGAGAAGCCGTGCGACTTCGCCGTCTTGAGGACCTCGTCGGGGATCTTCGACAGGGCGCCATACGCGGCCAGCGCGTCGCGCTCCTTCACCAGTTCCTGGATGTGTCGGAGGAACCACGGATCGATCGCGGAGATCCCGAACACGTCATCGATCGACAGGCCCTCGCGGAACGCCTGGGCGACGAACCAGGGGCGCTCCGGACGGGGGACGCGCAGGGCCTCGCGGAGGACCTGGGCGCGCTCGGCCGGATCCTCCGGCAGTTCGGGCGGCGCGAGCGGGAGCTTGCCCGACTCCATCGAGCGCAGCGCCTTGAGATAGGACTCCTTGAAGGTGCGGCCGATCGCCATGACCTCGCCCACCGAGCGCATGGTGGTGGTGAGGGTCCGGTCGGAGCCGGCGAACTTTTCGAAGTTGAAGCGCGGCACCTTCACGACGACGTAGTCGATGGTCGGCTCGAAGGACGCCGGGGTGTCGCGGGTGATGTCGTTGCGGAGCTCGTCCAGCGTGTAGCCCAGGGCGAGCTTCGCGGCGACCCGCGCGATCGGATAGCCCGTGGCCTTGGACGCCAGCGCCGAGGAGCGGGACACGCGCGGGTTCATCTCGATGACGACGATGCGCCCGTCCTTCGGGTTCACGCCGAACTGGATGTTGGATCCGCCGGTGTCGACGCCGATCTCCCGGATGATCGCCAGCGAGGCCTCGCGGAGCCGCTGGTACTCCTTGTCCGTGAGCGTCTGCGCCGGCGCGACGGTGATCGAGTCGCCGGTGTGCACGCCCATCGGGTCGAGGTTCTCGATGGAGCAGACGATGATCACGTTGTCCGCGGTGTCGCGGACGACCTCGAGCTCGTACTCCTTCCAACCCAGCACCGACTCTTCCACCAGGATGGTGTGGTTGGGGCTGGCTTCGAGGCCGGCGCGGCAGATCGTCTCATACTCCTCGCGGTTGTAGGCGATGCCGCCGCCGGTGCCGCCGAGGGTGAACGAGGGCCGGATGATCGAGGGGAAGCCGATTTCCTCGATCGCCTTCCGCGCCTCGTCCATGCTGGTGATGTACGCGCTCTTCGGCTGGGCGAGTCCGAGCTTGTTCATCGCCGCCTTGAAGAGCTGGCGATCTTCGGCCTTGTTGATCGCCTCCAGCGACGCGCCGATCAGCTTCACCCCGTACTTCTCGAGGATTCCCTGTTCGGCGAGCGCCTTGGCCAGGTTCAGCGCGGTCTGGCCGCCCATCGTGGGCAGCAGCGCGTCCGGCTTCTCGACCTGGATGATCCGCTCCGCCGCTTCGACGGTGATCGGCTCGATCCAGGTACGGTGCGCCAGGTCCGGGTCGGTCATCACCGTGGCCGGGTTGCTGTTGAGCAGCACCACCTCGACGCCCTCTTCGCGCAGCGCCTTGATCGCCTGCGTTCCCGAGTAGTCGAACTCGCACGCCTGCCCGATGACGATGGGGCCGGAGCCGATGAGGAGGACTTTCTTGATGTCGGTTCTTTTCGGCACGTCAAATCACCCGAGGATCAGCTTTTCGAGGAGGGCCTTCTGGACGTGCATGCGGTTCTCCGCTTCGTCCCAGATGGCGGATTGCGGAGACTCGATCACCTCGGCGGTGATCTCCTCGCCGCGGTGAGCGGGCAGGCAGTGAAGAACGATCGCTGTGGGCTTTGCCTTCCCGAGCAGCGCCGAATCGAGGCTGTAGCCCTTGAACGAGGCGAGCCGCTGGGCGTTCTCCTTCTCCTGGCCCATGCTGGTCCACACGTCCGTGGTCACCACGTCGGCGCCGGCCGCCGCTTCCTGTGGGCTCGCGACCAGCTTCACCCGTCCCTTCGCGGCGTCGACCAGCGCGGCCGGCGGCCGGTACCCCTCCGGGGCGGCGATGCGCAGCTCGAAGTCGAAGATCCGGGTCGCCTCGATCCACGACAGCGCCATGTTGCTCGCGCCGTCGCCGATCCAGGCCACCGACTTGCCCTGCACGCTGCCGAGCTTCTCCTCGACGGTGAACAGGTCCGCCAGCAACTGGACCGGGTGGCCGCCGTCGGTCAGGCCGTTGATCACCGGGACCTTCGCGTGGCGGGCGAACTCGGCCAGCCGGTCGTCGCCGAAGGTGCGGACCATGATCGCGTCGGCGTAGCCGGAGATCACCCGCGCCGTGTCGGAGAGCGGCTCACCGCGGGCGAGCTGGCTCTCCTGGTAGGGCAGGGTGATGGCCGAGCCGCCGAGCTGGTACATGGCCGCCTCGAAGGACAGGCGGGTCCGGGTGGAGGCCTTCTCGAACACCAGCACCAGCGTGCGGCCGGCGAGGGTGGTCTCGACCTTGTGCTCCTTGCGGCTCTTCTTGAGCGCGTGGGTGCGGTCGAACAGCGCGCGGTGCTCCGCGGCGGTGAGGTCCGAGAGTCGGAGGAAATGGCGGGTCACAGTCCGGCCTCCTTGAGGTCGTTGAACAGCGAGCTGAGCCGGGGGACCGCCGCGGCGCGGGCGCGGGCCGACTCGGCGACCTCGCGCAGGTGCTGGATCTGCTGACGGACGGCGTCCGGGCCGGTGCTTCCGATGCTGACCTTCCGGCCGACCGAGTCGAGTGCCTTCAGTGTGGCGAGCACGTCACCTTCGAGTCGCGGATCGATCGCCGAGGCGATGTCCGGCGTCACCTGGCCTAGGCCGATGCCCAGCTCCTGGCAGCGCCGCACGAGAGAGCCGACGATCTTGTAGGCCTGGCGGAAGGGGATGCCCTTCTTCACCAGCCCTTCTGCGACGTCGGTGGCCTGCATCATGTCGCCCTCGACCGCCTTGCGGGACTTCTCCTTGTCGAAGCTCACCCGGGGCAGCGAGAGCTGGAGGATGGAGAGCACGCTGCGCACCAGCGCGCCGGTCTCCAGCAGCGGTCCGCGGTCCTCCTGGAGGTCGCGGTTGTAGCCGGCAGGGAGTCCCTTCACCGCCACCAGCAGCGAGACGAGGTTTCCGACCGCGCGGCCGCTCTTGCCGCGGACCAGCTCGAACACGTCCGGGTTCCGCTTCTGCGGCATCATGCTGGAGCCGCAGGCGATCTCGCCGTCGAGCTTCGCGTAGCCGAATTCAGCGGTCGTGAAGTCCACCATGTCCGTCGAGATGCGGCTGGCGTGCAGCATCAGCTTCGTCGCCGCGTACGTGTAGTCGAGCGCGAAGTCGCGGTCGCCCACCGTGTCCAGACCGTTGAGGGTCAGGGCAGAGAAGCGCAGCAGCTCGCGCGGGATGTTGCGATCGGTCGGCAGCGAGGTCCCGGCGATCGCCCCCACGCCGAGCGGAGACGCATCGACCTGGGAGAGGGCGAACCCGAACGCGTCGAGATCGCGGGCGAACATCGCGCCGTACGCGCTCATCAGGTAGCCCAGGGAGATGGGCATCGCGCGCTGCCGGTGCGTGTACGACGGCAGCACCGTGTCGATCTCCTGCTCGGCGCGGTCGGCGAGGTACTGCACCCACGTGGACAGCGCGGTGAGGATCTCCGCGCACTGCTCGCGGACGTGGAGGCGGAGGTCCAGCGCGACCTGGTCGTTGCGAGACCGCGCCGAGTGGAGCAGCCCGGCGGGCTCGCCGAGGCGCTTCGCCAGCAGCCCCTCCACCGCCATGTGGACGTCCTCTTCGTCCGGAAGCTGGAGCGTGCCCTGCTCGGCCTCCTCCCAGATCTTCAGGAGCCCGCCCTTGAGCTGCTCGGCAGCCGGGCGCGGGATGATCTCCCGGCGGGACAGCATGGTGAGGTGGGCGAGGCTGCCCACGAGGTCCTCGCGCAGGAGCTGGCGGTCCAGCGCCAGCGAGCTCGAGAAGGCGAGCACCTCGGCGAGAAGGCCGGTGCCACCTGACGCATCCGTTTTTGCGATCACGTCTGCTCCTTTTCCAACCACATCGAGGACAGCTCGCGCGCTATCCGCGCGGAGGAAATGCCCCGGGAGGGGGCGATGAAGATGCAATCGTCGCCGGCGATGGTCCCGGCTATCTGGTTCAGCCTCGCCCGGTCGATGCCCAACGCCACCGCCGAAGCTGCCCCCGGGGGCGTATGCACCACGACCAGCGCATCGGTCGCAACCACCGAATTCACCATGCCCCGGAACTGGAGGAGCGACTCGGCGCCTTCGGGGGCGCGCAGCTCGCCGACCTCGTAGAAGGCGCCGCCCTCCGGTCGGGACACCCGGCGGGCCCCGAGCTTCGCCAGGTCCCGCGACAGTGTTGCCTGGGTGACGTCGAAGCCCTCCCGGGCGAGGAACTCGCGGAGCTCTTCCTGGGTGCCGATCTGGCGGGAGCGGATGATCCGCTGGATGGCCGCGCGCCGGATGTCGTGTTCGCCGTTCGCCATGCGCTATCCCTGCGTGATGAGCGTCCCGACGCCGCGATCCGTGAAGAGCTCGGCGATGACGCTGTGCGGCGTGCGCCCGTCGATGATGTGGACCCGGCTCACGCCGGCCGCGAGCGCCCGCTGGATCGCCCGCGCCTTGGTGATCATGCCCCCGGTGATGACGCCGGACTCCACCCGCTGGCGGAGCCCCTCGGAGGTGAGCTCCGTAAGCAGCTCGTCGCCTTCGAGGATGCCGGGGACGTCGGTGAGGTAGATGAGCTTCTCTGCCGAGAGCGCACAGGCGATCTCCGACGCGACGGCGTCCGCGCTGATGTTGTAGCTCTGGCCGTCCTCACCGATGCCGATGGGCGAGATCACCGGCACGTAGTTCTGCTGGAGGAGCATCTCCAGGAAGGCCTTGTTGACCTGGGTGATCTCACCGACCTGGCCCCGGTAGCGGCCCTCGGTGGGGAGGACCTTGCGGGCGCGGAGGAGCGCGCCGTCCTTGCCGCTGAGGCCGACGGCGTGGCCGCCCTCGCGGTTGAGCAGCGTCACCAGGTCCTTGTTGACGGAGCCGGTGAGCACCATCTCCATCACTTTCACGTCGGAGGCGTCGGTGACCCGGAACCCGTCGACGAACTCCGGCTTGCGCCCCAGCTTCTCGAGCACCCGGGTGATCTCCGGACCGCCGCCGTGAACGACGATGGGCTGGAGCCCTACCGAGCGCAGCAGGTTGATGTCTTCGCAGAAGGTGTTCTTCAGCGAGTCCTTCACCATCGCCGCGCCGCCGTACTTGATGACGCAGCGCTTGTCGGCGAAGCGGGAGATGTACGAGAGCGCCTCGACGAGCAGCCGGACCTTGAATGAAGGGCTGTAGTTCGCGAGCCGATCGTCCTTCGCCACCCCACCGTCCGCCGCGGGCACGATCAGCGAGGTGTAGTCGGCGTTGATCTTCACGTAGTCGTAGGAGAGGTCGCAGCCCCAGGCGGTGGCGCTTGCGTCGCCCGCTCCCAGCGCGACCTGGACCTTCACCTCCGGCTCGCGCAGCCGCCGCCGCAGCGCCGAAGGGGCGTTCGCCACCGGGCCGGCCAGGTAGACCGGAATCCCCTGGATATGTACCTGTGCGGCCGCCGGGTCGATGGGGAAACCCTGCGAGCCCGCGCGCGCGCCGATGGTGGCGAGCACGCGTCCCCAGTTCGGATCTGCGCCGAAGAAGGCGGCCTTCACCAGCGAGGAGCCGGCGATCGACTTGGCGAGATCGCGGGCGATCTCCTCGGTGGGGGCGCCGGACACGGTCACGTCGAGGAGTCGGGTAGCGCCTTCACCGTCCGAAGCGATGTCGCGCGCCAACTCGATGGAGAGCTCGCGGAGGACGGCGGTGAACTTGTCGAGCGCCTCGCCGGGATCAGTGATCCGCGGGTTGCCCGCCTTGCCGTTGGCCAGCGCGAACACCGTGTCGTTGGTGCTCATATCCCCGTCGACGACGAGGCTGTTGAAGCTGGTCGTCATGGCCGACTGGAGCGCGCTGGTGAGCGCCGTCGCGGAGATGTCGCAGTCGGTGAAGAACACCGCGATGACCGTGGCGAGCTGCGGCGCGATCATCCCCGAGCCCTTGCAGATCGCGGAGACGGTGATCTCCTGATCTCCGAGCTGGAGCATGCGGGACGCCATCTTCACCCGGGTGTCGGTGGTGATGATCGCCTCCGCCGCGGGGAGCGGATCCGTGTCGAGCCCGTTCACCAGCGAGGGCAGGACGTCGACGACCTTCTGCGCGGGAAGGCGCAGGCCGATCACGCCGGTGGAGGCGGAGAGGACGGACGCCTCGGGGACGCCCAGGGCGCGGGCTGCGGCGG
>JBAWAM010000243.1:0-5720 GCA_049589315.1 Myxococcaceae bacterium | reverse complement strand
CCCACGGGCCGCCGAACGGGGTCTTCGGATCGCGCAGCCGCAGCGCCACCCAGCGCCCGAGCTCCGCCTTGTCGCCGGGGTCGAGGTGCTCGAGCGCGGCGGCGGCGCGGACCATCTCGTCGAGCCCCTCGGGGATGACGCCCTTGAGCTTGCCCTGGATCTTCACGTCGGGAGGAACCCGCCGCTCGAGGTGCGGACGGAGGAAGTCCCAGATCGCGCGGTGCGCCGGTTCATCGAGCCCCCCTGCGATGCGCCGCCACATCACCCAGAACTCGATCCAGATCGCCTTCTCCTGGTGGTACTGCACCAGGTCCTTGAACAGAAGGAAGGTCTGCTCCGCGCGCCATGCATCGAGCGGGTAGCCGAAGCCGGGCCGGAGGGTGAAGCCGACGAGCTGGTAGAACACGCGCTCGTGGTCCGGCGTTCGGCGTCGCCGTTGCGCGCCGGCGTACAGCGCGCTCCACAGCTCGCGCAGCACGGGGACCCGCCACGTCTCCTTCGGGCCGAGCGCCTTCTCCAGCGTCTTCATCAGCTGCTTGATGTCCTTCGGCCCGACCGGCATCGGCTTGTTGCCGTAGACCCTCTGGATGGCCTCCGTCGCCTCGGAGAAGCGCGACGGCATCGACTCGGTCACGGCGATCGGCCCCTGGCCAGCCCGGCCGCGCAGCTCGAACTCGAGCTTCCAGCGCTCGTCGGCGACGTCGGACACGCACCACAGCTCGAGGGTGCCGATTTCGGTCAAGGTCGCCTCGAGGTGGACGGGCACCGTGGCGGCCTGGCCCGTGGCGCCCTTCAGGATCGTGTGGATGGGCGGAAGGGGACGGAACGTCTCTTCGTCGCCGATGGGGACGACATCGCCGGGCTTGTCGATCCGATCCGCGGTCGTGGAATAGACCTGGAACTGCACGGGGCGACCGAGGGTGAGCTGGAACACTCGGCTTCCGAGATCGACGGACTCTCCTTCGTCGAAGCCGCGCGGGATCAGGCAGACCCCGATTCGACCGCTGCCGTCCTCGGCCTCGCTGGCCAGGCCGACGTAGTACGCGCGCGCAGCGCCGCCGCCGATGCGAAGACCGAATCCGCGCCGGGCAAGGCCGTAGTACGCGGCGCCTCGCGCCACGGCGAGGTCGAGTGACTCGTGCCTGAGGAGCCGGATCGGCTCCTGGTCCGGCCACCAGGCAGAGACGGCTTCGACGATCCGCTTCGTCAGCGCGGGCGAGTTGAAGACGCCGCCGTTGAGGAGGATCGCGTCGGGGCGGGGGAGGGCGCCGTCGGGAGGTTCCTCCACGCCGAGCGCGGTGAAGCCCGCCTTCGCGTGCTGGCGGAGGAACGCGGCCAGGTGGCGGGTGATCGCGGGATCCTGCGCATAGGGGAGCCCGAGCTCCTGCAGCGCGGAGCGGGTCTGCCCGCGCCGCGGGGGCTTCTCGACCGGGGCCTTCGGATAGAAGCCGTCGAGGAGGAGGGCCTCGGCCTCTTCACGGGTGAGCTCGGTGGAGAGGGAGCCTCCCAGGAGCCTGCTTCCGCCCGCGACGATGGAGATGCCGACGCGATCGGGCGGGGCGCCTCCGAGGAGCTGCTCCTTTGCGTCGCGCGCGGCCTGCACGAGCTGGGTCCACTGCGAGGCGCCGAGGCGGCGACCCTGCGCCGACAGCTTCTCCTCCGCCTTCCGCGCGAGGGCTGCGTCCATGTTGTCGCCGCCGAGCATGAGGTGCTCGCCGACCGCGAGTCGCCGCAGCACGGCCCCTTCGGGGAGCACGGCCGAGTGCACGAGGGTGAAGTCGGTGGTCCCGCCGCCGACGTCGATCACCAGCACGAGGCGCACTTTCTCGAGCGCGCGGGCCAGATCGGTCCGGTGCCGGGAGGTGAAGTCGTAGAACGCGGCCTGGGGCTCCTCGAGCAGGGTGAACTTCTCCAGCCCGGCCTGACGCGCGGCGGACACGGTCAGCGCTCGCGCGGCTTCATCGAACGAGGCGGGGACGGTGATCACCACCTCCTGCCCGGACAGGGGCTGGCCGGGATGGGCGTGCTCCCACGTGCGCGCGAGGTGGCTCAGGATCCGGGCGCTCGCTTCCACGGGAGACATGCGGGGGACGTCGGCCGGCGCGCCCCAGGGGAGGATGGGCGCCTGGCGATCGACCCCTGCGTGCGAGAGCCAGGACTTGGCGGACGCGATCAGGCGGCCGGGTACCCTGGAGCCCTGCCAGCGGGCGAGCTCGCCGACGGGGCGATCCTGATCGCCCCAGGGGAGGCGCAGGGTGCCTTCCGCCATTTCATGATCGGCGGGGACGTAGACGGCCGACGGGAGCAGCGACCGCGGGCTCACTTCGCCGGGACGGATGAGCTGGGGCACGGGGATGTCCTCGACGGGCGCGGAGGGGCCCTTCGAGGGATCCACAGAGGCAATGGCGCTGTGGGTGGTGCCGAGATCGATGCCGACGATGAACATGCCCTACTCACGCATGCGGACGTTGAGCTCGAGCTTCCACTTCCCGGGGCCACCTTTTTCGAGGCATCGCAGCTCGAGCGAGCCGACCTCGGTGACCGCGGCCTGGAGGTTCACGGGGACGAGCTTCCCCTCCCGCCCCTTTTCAGCGGGCAGGGTGGTTTCGATGGGGGCGACCTCCTCGAACTCAGGGTTGCCTTCGACGTCGTCGATGAAGTCCCCGACCTTGTCCTCCCGGCGAACCGACGACGAGAAGAAGCGGAACTGGGTCGGCTCACCGACCACCAGGCCGAACTCCTGCGGCGGGACGTCCGCGTGGGTCCCTTCCTCCATCCCGAACGGGGCGACGCACAGGGCCTTCACCGGCGGCTCCATCCCAGGCACGGCCGGCATCGCGCTCTCCACGCCGACGTAGTACGCGCGCGCCGTTCCACCCCGGATTCGGACGCCGTGGCCCTTCCGCACCCAGCCGTAGTACGCGCCGCCGCGCGCCACCGCGAGGTCGAGATCTGCACCGGCGAGCTCCCGCGCGGGCTCGCCGCCGTCCGCCGCCAACCACGCGTTCACCACCTCCATCAGCCGCGCCTTCAGCGGGGCGGCCTTGAACACGCCGCCGTTGAAGAGGACCGCCGTCGGGTGGAGGAACGCACGTCCTTCGATCTTCACTGGCAGGGGCTCGGTGGACTGCTCGAGCGAGCGCAGCTGGCGCGTGAGGAAGTACGCCAGGTGCCGGCTCACGGCCGGATCCTGCGCGTAGGGCAGGGCCATCTGCGCGAGGCCGGTGCGGCGGGCGGTCCGAGGCGCTTCGTTCGGCGGCGTATGCGGGAAGAAGCCCTCGATGAGCAGCGTGTTGAGCTCCTCGCGCAGCAGCTCGGTCTTGATCGTCCCTCCGATCAGCGACGAGCCACGGCCGGGCACCGCCACGGTCAGCTTGTCCAGGCTCGGGTCGGCGAACAGCTGCTCCTTCGCCATCCGGCTGCCGTGGACCAGCCCGTTGAACTGCCACGTATCCAGCTTCTTGCCCGACGCGGCGAGCTTCTGGTTCAGCGCGTGCGCCAGCGTCAGATCCATGTTGTCGCCGCCGAGCAGGATGTGGTCGCCCACCGCCAGCCGGTGCAGCTCCACGTTTCCTTCGCGGTCGACCACGCTGATCAGCGAGAGGTCGGTGGTCCCGCCGCCCAGGTCCACCACGAGGATCACGTCCCCCGGCTTCACCTGCTTGCGGTAGCCTTCGCCGGAGGCCTCCAGCCACGCGTACAGGGCGGCCTGCGGCTCCTCGACGAGCGTGACGTTGGTCAAGCCGGCCTTCGCCGCCGCCTCCAGGGTGAGCTCGCGCGCGGCGGCGTCGAAGCTCGCAGGGACGGTGACGATGACGTCCTGCTCCTCCAGGCGCCAGCCCGGCTCGTTCCGGTCGGCGGCGAATTTCGAGTTCCACGCCTCCTTGATGTGGCGCAGGTACTTCGCGGAGATGTCGACCGGTGAGAGCCGCGGGACCTCCTCCGGCGCCTGCCAGGGGAGCAGCGCCTGGCGACGGTCCACCGCCGGGTGGCTCAGCCAGCTCTTCGCCGAGGACACCAGCCGGCTGGGGACCTTCGCACCATGCGACCGGGCGAACTCTCCGAGGATCTCCCCGGGCGACTTGTCCCAGGGGAGGACGAGGCTGCCGTCGGGGAACTCCTGCGGGCTCGGCAGGTACAGGAAGGACGGCAGGAGCTGGCGCTCCTCCATGGTTCCAGGCGCCGTGAGCTGGGCGATGGGGAGCATGGCCTGGGCGCCGCCGCGCGGGGTGCCCTCCTCGAGGTTGAAGTAGGAGAGGGCAGAATGCGTCGTGCCGAGATCGATGCCGATGGCGTAGCGGGACATAGGGCTAGGCGAGCTCCACTTCGGCGGGCGCGATGACCCGTGGATCCAGCGCCTCGGAAACATTCGGGAACTTCACTTCCGTGGCGACCCATCCGTGGTGACGCAGCGCGCCCCTGTAGGGCGGCTGGCCGGCCACGTTTCCGGTCAGTCGGTACCGGTTCGCGTCGAATCCGTTCGGGACGATGACGGAGGCGCCCTCGGACTCCGGGAGAACGGGCGCCACCGTGAGGTACTGGCGCATCACCTTCCGGCAGCCTTCGTGTACGACCCGAGCGGCGGCGCCGACGTCCGCATCGCCATAGGCGGCGATGTCCTCCTGGAGGAAGTCGATGAGGCGGCCCTCCCGCTGCAGCATGGCGAGGACGAAGAGGCCCGACGCATGGACCTTCTCGGGAGGCGGCGCTTCGACCGGCACTTCGGCGACCGGCTCGGTGGTCGCCGGGAGCTGGGCGGGCTCCTTGTAGGCGGGCAGGACCTGCTCCGCGAATCCCGCGCGGAACAGGATGCGGAAGAAGAAGACGAACGCCATCGCCACACGGGCGAAGAACGACGGTGGTGGGACAGGCTCGGACATGGCGCACCCGGATAGCAGAAGCCGGGGGCAGATCAACGATGTGCGCCGGAAAAGGTGAAGGGCCTCACGGAGTCTCCGTAAGGCCCTTCTTTCTGGTGGAGGTGAACGGGATCGAACCGTTGACCTTCGCATTGCGAACGCGACGCTCTCCCAACTGAGCTACACCCCCAGAACGCTTATTCTCTTGTCTCTCCCCGCCGGCCTGCGCGAAGTGAGCGGGCAGATATCCCGGCCCGTTTCCCGTGTCAACAAGCGAGTTTGAGCTCTTCTGCCTGTGTCCCCTGGCTGTAATTGACGCGGTGTTCAACGGATGGTTTAAGTCGAGCCCCTCTTTGTAAACAAGCGATGCCCACTTCCACATCGAAGACGTTGAGCCCGGCCGAGCTGGCGAAGCTGGAGCACGCCTTCGCCTCTGAACCGGCGTCCGAAGCCTACAAGTCCCTGGCCGAGGCCTACCTCGCCATGGAGCGCTACATGGAGGCGATGGTCGTCTGTAAGAAGGGCGTCAAGGCGCATCCCTCCGTGCCTGACCCCCGGCTCCTGCTGGCAAAGGTCTACGCCCAGCAGGGCAAGGACAAGAAGGCGCTCGAGGAGCTGTCGCAGGCGCTGCAGATTGCGCCCCAGGACAAGAACGTCCTGAGGATGCTCGGCGCCCTCCAGATGAAGACCGGCGAAGTCGAGCCGGGCAAGGCGACGCTGCTCAAGGCCCTGCAGGTGGACCCGTCCGACCCCGAGACGCTCGAGGTCTTCCAGCAGTGGAAGGTCCCCGTTCCTGCCGCTGCGGCGCCCGCGCCTGCTGCACCGGTACCCGCCGCGCCCGTGGCGGCACCGCCGGTGCTC
>JBAWAM010000242.1:0-1642 GCA_049589315.1 Myxococcaceae bacterium | reverse complement strand
ACGGCGAGTTCGGCAGCGGGCGAAACGTGAACGGCGCGTTCAACGCCGTCGCGCGGGACGGCGGGTTCGGCGACCTCGTCGAGTAGGGCGAGGGGGAATCAACCGTCGTTGGGCTGCACCAGCCCGTACTTGTGCAGGAGCGAGTACAGGTGCTTGCGGTCCAGCTCCGCCTCGCGCGCTGCCCGGGCGATGTTGCCGCGCGCGCGGGAGAGCAGGCGCGTCAGGTACTCCTTCTCGAACGCGCGGACGAGCTCGTCCTTGCACTGCTTGAACGGGCCGGCGAAGTCGACCGGGAGGGACTCGCCCTGCGCCGGCTGGGCGTGGGTGAACTCGCGGAGCAGGTTCTCGTTCTTGAGCTCCGGGATGTCCGCCATGTGCTTCGCCCGCTCGATGGCGTTGCGGAGCTCGCGCACGTTCCCCGGCCAGGTGTGGTTGAGGAACTGCTCGCGCATCTGCGGCGGCAGGCGCATCCACAGCATCTGATTGGCGAAGGCGTCCACCAGCAGCGGGATGTCCTCCTTGCGATCCCTCAGGGACGGCAGGGACACCGTGAACACCGAGAGCCGGAAATAGAGGTCCTCGCGGAAGCGGCCGGCCTGCGCCTCGGCCCAGAGGTCCTTCTTGGAGGCGGCGACGATCCGCGCGTCGAACCCGATGGGCGCAGAGGAGTTCCCCAGGCGCCGGAATTCGCGATCTTCGATCGCCCGCAGCAGCTTCGGCTGAAGGTCCAGCGCGAGATCGTCGATCTCGTCGAGGAACAACGTGCCGCCGTTGGCCCGCTCGAGGCACCCGATTCGCTGCGACACCGCGCCGGTGAAGGCGCCGCGCTCGTGGCCGAACAGCTCGCTCTCGATCAGCGATTCGCTCACCGCGGCGCAGTCGAACACCACGAACGGGCCATCCCGGCGCGGAGAGAGCTTGTGGATCGCCTTGGCCGCCGCGCCCTTCCCGGCGCCGGTCTCACCGACGAGCAGCAGCGTCGAATCCGTAGGCGCGATGCGCTGCAGCAGCGCGAAGATCTGCCGCATCGGCAGGCTCTTGCCGACGAGCTCGCCCAGCCGGTCCTCGGCCGCGGGGGCGACCTCCACGTTGGACACCGACGGCTGGAAGCGGAGCTGGACATCGCCCATCTCCAGCAGGGCGCCGGGCCGCAGATACGCCTCCCGGACCTGCGCGCCGTCAATGTACGTCCCGTTCGTGGAGCCCAGATCCTCGACGAGGAACCGGTCGCCCTGCCGGTGCACGAGCAGGTGATTCCGGCTGACCGTCGGGTGCTCGATCACGACGTCGTTGTCCGACGCCTTCCCGATGCGCGTCTCCGTGCCCAGCGTGAAGGAGAGCCCGGCCCGGTCGGTGTTCACCAGGACGAGGTGGAACTCCTGCACCGCGAATCGTTCGTGTTTGTTGTGTCGCGCTCCCACCACCGTGTGCGTGGGGATGGGCCCGCTCGGGAAGTCCGCCGCCATGTGGGCGGGGATACTAGCGCATCAGTCGCCAGTGTAGACGCCGATCACACCTTTGCTGAAGGCGACGAGGATGCGCCGCTGCCCGGCAAGCGAGTCGCTCTGGATGTCCCACACGACGCTGTCGTAGAGGTCGGGGGTGAAGACGTCCATGCTGTACCTCGTGAAGGCGCCGTCCT
>JBAWAM010000241.1:0-5604 GCA_049589315.1 Myxococcaceae bacterium | reverse complement strand
ACGCGGTCCACGTGGGCCGACGGCGAGCCGCTCCCGAAAGCCCGGCGGCCGAGGCCTGAAGATGACGCCGCGTTATCTCAAGGTCGAACACACCCAGCCCGGGCGCACGCGCCTGCGGCTGCCCTGGCTGCGTCACCATCCAGAAGAGGCCAACCCGCTGGCCGATGCACTCTCCTCGCACCCGGGAGTGGAGGAGGTGCGGGTGCGCCCCTTCACCGGCAGTGTCCTGGTGCTTCACGACCCCGAGTTGGTCGGAGTGGAAACCCTGCTCGACCGGATCCGGCGTCACACAGGAGAGGTGCCCGTGGTGCGCCGCGGGGAGACGCCTTCGGTGGAAGTGGACATGAAGGCGCTCGAGCACGCCTTGAGTGAGGGAAGCAGCGTGTCGCGCGCGGCCGTCCGATGCGTCCGGGGCGTCAACCTGGACCTGTTGCGCGCGACAGACGGGCAGGTCGACCTGGGACTGCTGATGTCGATGGGCTTCGTCGCCCTGGGCGTGGGCGAGGTCGCCAGCTCCGGCAAGCTGCCCCTTCCGCCCTGGTTCAGCCTGAGCTGGTGGGCGTTCCGCACGTTTCTGTCCACGGAGAAAGCGGCCATCCATGCGCCGGACGGTCCCGTGGCAGAAGGTTGTTGAGTTCCGGGGCTCCCAGGTGACGCTCGTAGCGTTGCGCCAGCGATTGGAAGTAGCCCTGCTCCTCCCAGCATGCCCGGAACAGCCGCTCCCACAGGCCGTCCGCCTCGTCGGGGGCGATCTCCACGGGCTTGCTCTGGCGCCGTGAGGCGAGCGCTCGGGCGGCGGTACTGCCCAGCACCCGGCCTCCGGCGAGGAGTCGCCGAAGCATCTGCTCGAGAGGGCGAGGGTCCATCTCCGCGCACGCGGCATGTATGGCGGCGTACACCCTGTGGACGTGCGACTCGTGGGCCAGCAGCGAGCTGTCCAGATGACCCCGTGTCCACGCGTGTTGCAGAAGCCACCCGTGATGCAGGCAGGCTGACGCCATGTCGACGCACTCCTTCACCCGCAAGACCAGGGCGATCTTCCGGGTGGCCTTCTTGAAGGCCTTGCCGGCCGCCCACTTCGGGAGCGCGACGGCGATTCGCGCCAGGCGTTCCACGGCTCCCTGATCGGGCACATGCACGCCGGCGAGTACGACCACCGCGCGCTCGGGGAGCTCTCCTCCGGCAGCCCCGAGCACCGTCCGCACCATGTGCTGACGAATCCGGAGCATGACGACGTCGTCCAGGAGGGGGACGGGGATGAGGGGGCTGAGGCCTGCGGCCACTGCGTGGAACGCCACGCGCTGCACCTGCGGAACAGTTGCAACCATGGCTCTCTGGCGTAGCACGCCTGGGCCTGTGTCATGCCAGCCCACCTGGAGGGCAGGCGAGCGTGATTTCACCTCGCTGTCACGACCCGGGGATGCGGTGGGCGCCTGGCCTCTGACCTGGCTGACCTTCGATGCGCACATTGCCCTCTTCTGCGCGGCGGTGTGGGATCAGCGGCATGGTTCGCCGAAGGGACGTACTTCTGGGGGGGGCTGCGCTCGGCGCCTTCGGTGTAGCCGGCTGCGGTGCCGCCCAGATCCCCAGCGCGACGGGCGATGCGGCGCACCTGGCTGCCTCGTCCGCGTTTCCGCTCGGGGTGGCCAGCGGGGAGGTGTCCCACGAGCGAGCGGTGTTGTGGACGCGGTACGTCGGTGCGTCGACGCTGCGACTGACGGTCCTGCCGGAGGAGGGAGGGCCGCCGCTGATCGAGCGTCGTCCGGTGTCCCTCGCCGACGGAGGGTTTGCGCACGAGATCGTCCAGGGCCTCAGACCCGGCACGGTCTACCGGTACGTCTTCGAGGAAGCCGTGGACACCGATCCACAGCAGATGGAGGGCGCGTTCCGAACCGCGATCCATCCGCTCTCGACCGAGCGCATCGTGTTCACCGCGAGCGCGTGCTCGAGGAACGGGATGGATTTCTCCGTCCTCACCCGCGCCGCCGAACGCGGGGACGTGGACCTGCACGTCCTGCTCGGGGACACCACGTACAACGACGGCGCCCGGACGCTGGAGGAGTTTCGCGAGAAGTGGGCCGAGAACCTCTCGCGCGCCGAGTATCGACTCCTCCGCGCCCGGACCAGCGTGCTCGCCACGTGGGATGACCACGAGGTGGGCAACGACTGGAGCGGCGACGAAATGCACCCGGAGGTGCTCCAGAACGGCACGACCGCGTTCTTCGAACACACGCCCGTGAGCCGCTCCGGGGACGCTCCGAACCGCCTCTGGCGCAGCGTGCGCTGGGGGCGCACGGCGGAGTTCTTCGTGCTGGATGGACGCTCGGAACGACGCCCCGAAACGCGTGGAACCGCCCAGGCCGAGTATCTCTCGACCGCGCAGCTCGAATGGCTCGAGCGCTCACTCGCAGCGAGCCCGGCACGGTTCAAGGTGATCATCAACTCGGTGCCCATCGGTGCCTTCCCCGGAGGCTTCCAGGTAACCGGGGGGGACCGCTGGGAGGCCTACGGCGAACAGCGCGAGCGACTGCTCTCGATGATCGAGGATCGGGGCAACGGCGGGGTGTTCTTCGTGTCCGGCGACTTCCACATGGCCAGCATGGGGAGGGTGGCCACCTCCGGGCCAGGCGCCGGCCTCGTCGAGATCCTCGCCGGTCCGGTTGCGGCGCGTTTGCCGAACCCGGCGCTGACGTTCCTCTCGCGGCCGCAGTTCAGCTTCACCACGAACGAGCCGAATGTCGGCGTGTTCCATCTCGACCCTGCATCCGGCGACGTCCACGTCTCCTGGGTCGGGCGGGATGGCGCGACGATCGCGCAACACACCTTCCGCCCCTGACGGCTCACAGTTTCCCTCCCTTCGGGCCGGGGTTCCTCCCCTCGCTTCCTCGCTCCACCCTTCCGCGGACGAGGGAGGGAGCGCATGGTGGCAAGACGATGGCTGGCGATGCATGCATGCCTGGCGCTCGCGCTGGGCCTGCCCGCGCAGGCCGAGACGGTCGTGTCCCTCACCTTCGACGATGGGCGAGAGGATCAACGACAGGTCTTGCCCATGCTCGCCCAACACGGCATGCGCGCGAGCTTCTTCGTCATCAGCGACCGGGTGGGGCGCGAGGGCTACCTCACGGTGCAAGAGCTGCGCTCGCTGCACGCGGCTGGGCACGAGGTGGGTGGCCACAGTCTGCACCATGACGAGCTCGCAACACTCTCGCCCGAAGTGCAGCGGGAGGAAGTGTGCCAGGACCGCACGCGGCTGCTCGGCTGGGGGCTGCCCGTCACAACCTTTGCCTACCCCTTCGGCTCGGACGACGAGGAGGTGCACAAGGTGGTCAAGGCGTGCGGCTACAGCGCGGCGCGCGACGTGCACGGGCTTCGGGATTCGTGCGGAAGTTGCCCGATCGCCGAGTCCATCCCCCCTGCCAACCTCTTCGCCGTGCGCGCGGCGGAGACGGTGACGCACAACCACTCGCTCCAGAACATGCAGGCCTGGGTGACGGCGGCCGAGGACTCGGGGGGAGGCTGGGTGCCGCTCGTCTTCCACCGCATCCTCGAGGACTGCAACGGCCAGACCTACTGCGTGCAGCCCTCCACGCTGCGCGCGCTCATCGACTGGTTGGCCGCGCGCGCGCCCCTGGGCACGCACGTGCGCACCCTGCGCGAGGTGGTCGGGGGCGAGGAACTGCCGGCCGTGCACGCCAGGCCCCGGCCTCCGGACGTCCTGCTCAAGAATGCCTCGCTGCTCGAGGAGGCGGATGGGGATGGGGTGCCGGACTGCTGGCAGCTGGGCGGCGGCGGCACCGGCCTCACGCTGGCGTGGGAGACGCAGGGCCTGTTTGGAGGCCCTGCGGTCCTCCTTGCGGAAGAGGCGGCCGAAGCGGGATCGCGTCAGCTCGCGGTGCTCCGCGACGATGGCACCTGCGCGCCGCTGCTGCCGAAGGAGGAGGGACGGCGTGTGGGCGTGTGGTACCGGGCGAGCGCACCCGTGCACCTCGTCGCCTCCTTCCGCGGCGCGGACGGCCGTTGGGGCCCATCGCTGAAAGGGCCCGAATGGCCGGCTTCGGATGTGCCGATACAGGCCACCTGGGACGTGCCCGAGCCGCCCCCGGGCACGGTGGGCCTGAGCGTGGGAGTGGCCCAGGACGGCTCCGGCTGGATGCGGCTGGGCGGCTTCTCACTCGAAGGGTCCCCACGGGTGCCGCCCACGCCGACGTCCACGCCGACCGCCACCCTCACGGTGAGCGTCCCCAAAGACGGAGAGCAACCCTTTGCTGCCGAGGAGGACGCCCCGGCCGGGCGCCTCGGCTGCTCGCACGGGACAGGTGTCGTGCTGTGGCCAGGGGTGCTGTCCGCCCTGTACCTGCGCCGCCGGCGTGCGCGCCCCTCCTCTCGCGCCGCAGCAGGCCCTATGGGCTGAGCGTGCGGATCCACGCCGCCGTCTGGGCAACCGCATCGGACAGCGGCGTGGGCTGTACCCCGAACCTCGCCCGGAACCGCCCGTCGTCGACGATGAAGGGCCCCTCCCACTGGTAAACCATCTCCTTCGCCTCTCGGACCAGCGGACTGAAGAGGCCGGCCAGGGCCCACATCCACCCGGGCATCCGATTCACCTGTGAGTCCACGCCCAGGGCCCGCCCCAGCGCGGTGAGAAGCTCGCGGGTGGTGCCCTGGAAGGCGACCGGCAGGTGCCACACCGGCGAAGGCAGGCTGGCAGCGGTCCCCAGGTGCAGCAGGCCCTCGGCCACGTCGGGTGCGTAGCTGTAGCTGTGCGGCGCGTCCGGGTCGCCGCCGACGTCCACGCTCTTCCCCTGGGCGAGGCGGTGGAGGTTGCGCGGGTAGAAGACACCGCTGCTGGTCACACCCGGCCCGAAGAAGTCCGAGGCCCGGCCTATGCCCAGGTCCAGACCTTCCCGCTCGCGGGCTTCGAAGAGCTCGCGCTCCAGCCGGGCGCGCAGCTCGCCCTTTCTGGACCGCGGCTGGAGCGGCGAGTCCTCCGTCATCGGCGTGTCCGGGCGGCCGAGCATGTAGAGGTTGTCGAGCAAGACATACCTGGCGCCGCTCTGGAGCGCCGCCGACTTCAAGCTCGCCTGGATTCGCGGAAGTGTCTCGTACCAGTGCTGATAGGGGACGTTGATGCAGTGGTAGATCGCGCGTGCGCCGCGAGTGGCCTCGCGCATGAAGTCGGCATCCGCGGCGTCGCCTTTCAGGTGCTCCAGGCCGGCAGGCAGGCTCAGCGCACTTCGGGTGATGACGCGGACACGGTGGCCCTCGGCGGCGAGGCGCCGGGCGAGCTTCTCTCCGATCTGGCCGTAACCACAGACGACGTGCAGGGCATTTTCAGAGGTCATGCCGCATCAATGAACTGCTGCCCGCGCCATGGCAGCAGGTAAGTTCGCAAGCGTCTTTTGCATGGACGCAAGACCGGGAGCGGATGCGTGGAGTATCGCTGGGATGACGTGCGGCTGTTCCTCGCCCTGCTGAGGGCGGGCACGTTCAGTGGTGCAGCCGCTGCCCTGGGCGTGAACGTCTCCACCACCAGCCGCCGCCTGCAGTCCTTCGAGGAGGCGATCGGGGCACGGCTCTTCGACCGCACCCCGGACGGACTCGTGC
>JBAWAM010000240.1:0-4744 GCA_049589315.1 Myxococcaceae bacterium | reverse complement strand
GCCCCGGGGCTCGGACGGCGGCAGCTCCAGCGCTGCTCCAGATCGCGCGGTACGCGCGTCCGCACTTCGACGGAGTCGGTCGCCACCTTCGACCCGGTCCACGGCGGCAGCCACGAAATCTCAGGCGCGCTCATCAGCCCCTCCCCCCAATGCCGGACTCGAAGTTCAGCGCACAGCCGCGGCTGTCCGAGGCGATCACGCGCCCGGTGATGGCGACCCCATCCGGTGAGCCCACGCCCCAGTCTCCGGTGAGCAGCACGGACGGCCGGTCGAGGACGCAGAGGTCCTCGATCTCGAGGAGCCCTGCACCCTCGGTCACCACCTCGAACGAGAACGGGTCGCGCAGTCGCGAACGCACGAACGGCTGCGACGGCTTGGGCCGCTCGCCGCGTGGACCGACCTTCCGGTCGACGCCGTCGTGGAGCTGACTGGCGAGCTCCGTCATCCCGAAGATGTTGGTGCACCGACCGGGCGCAATGCCGAAGACCGACTGGACTTCGGCGCGCAGCACGTCGACGTCGAGCTCGCGCGAGCGCCCCTTGAAGCCGCCGGCGTCCACCATCCGGGAGCCAAAGGGGAGGGACCATCTCCGGCCGTTCGCCTTCAAGGCATCACAGACGTGGACGAACGCGAACGAGCCGCCGACCAGCACCACCGGTCGACCTTCCGCCATTGAGACGTCCAGCCGGTCGGCCAGATCTCCGAGATCCACACCGCCGGGGCGCACCACCGAGGCGCTGCTCGCCGGATCACCGAAGGCCTCCGAAAGCTGTGCCATCCCCCAGGCCATGATCGCCTCGGGCGCGGTGCGCGTGTCCGGGACCAGCCGGAGGACGGTGGGCCGGTCGAGATCCCGGAAGAGGTGGCGGCGTCCGTTGGCGAGAACGGAGCAGCGCATCAGTGCGAGGCCGTGCTCCGAGTACTCGGCCATGCCGCGCGCCTGACCGGACGTACCGCTGGTCCGGAACTGCCGCACCACGTGCGCAGCGTCGAAGTGGAACATCGAGCCTGTGCGGAAGGCGACGTCCGGAACGCCCACTCCCCGGCCCACGCGCTGCCAATACGCGCCGATCGCCGGGTTGTTCGCTTCGGCGAGCTCGGAGAGCTCCTGGGCCACCGCATCCGACGCGGCGGCGTTGCCTTCGATCACCTCACCCATTCGCTGGACGAGGCGCGCGACGAATGGATCTGAATAGCGGATCGGCATGCCCCCCCCGGCGTGCGATTCGGTTCCCGACTGAAAATCGGCGCCGCTCTATCCGCTCAGGCGGTGCAGGACGCAACGACGCCGGAAAACCATTTCCTACGATTGTTGAACTACCGACGCCTGGAGCGCAGTGACCGGTTCGTATCGCCACGGCCCGAAGGTCTGGCCGCCTCGCAGCAGGCCCTGCGGATGGGCCTTCGCGAGCGGATCGATGCCCAGCTCGGTGCGGACCTCCGCGAGCGGCCGGCGCAGCGCGGCTTCCCAGCGAAAGGAGTCCGGAACGCGCGCGCGCCTGCCGCGGCGCCACGCCTGGTACATGAACCGGTACACCCAGGGCGGCGCGCTCAGCGTCACGCCCATCACGCCGAGGAGCCTGGCCCGCATCGGAAAGAGGCCGTGATCGAACGCGAGCAGCGCGCACTCCCCGGCCCAGTCCTGGCCGTAGCCGGTGAGGCAATGCAGCAGGTCGTGCGTGCACCCGTTGCGCTCGAGGAACCACTGCCGCTCCGGCCCCGGGCAGATCTCCGCGACCGCGGGAACCATCGCCTTTGCCCGGCTCAAGCCATCCGCGCCGTTCTGCGTGTGCCGCATCAGCTCGACGTAGGCGTGCCCGAGCGAACCTTCCGGAAGCCGGCTCAGCGTCTGCTGATCGGAGAGAACGGCGAGGAGCGACGGTCGTTCCTCGAGGAGCGAAGGTCCTTCCGGCTCGGACAGGAGCCGCTGGAACCAGTCCTCCATCTGGCCGCCATCGAGGGCGATCATCACCTCGAAGGTCTGGTCGATCCGGTCGGGGCTCGCGCGCAGGATCTGGATGGCGCGCCAGGCCCGGCCCCACTCGATGGCCCGGCGTGGTGCGGTGTGCATGAGATCTCCCATGGAGAGGGGCCCGCTCAGAGGGCGTGCGCGGTCATCACCATGCCGTGCTTCGGCCTGAGACTGACGAGGGGCTCGAGCACCACCGGGTGATCCGGCACGAGCTCGAGCTGGTAGCGCTGCGAGACGCAGGCGAGGACGAGCTGCGCCTCCAGCATCGCGAAGCCATTGCCGATGCAGCCTCGCGGGCCGGCGCCGAACGGGAAGTAGGCCTGCTTCGGAAGCGAGGAGAAGCGCTCGGGCAGGAAGCGGTCGGGATCAAAGGACTCCGGGTCCGGCCAGAACTCCGGATGCCGGTGGGTCACCATGGGAGACAGGAAGACGAAGGTGCCCGCCGGGACGTCGTAACCGCCCAGCGTGTCGCGATCGATGGCTCGCCGGGTGACCGTCCACGCAGGAGGATACAAGCGCATCGACTCCTGGAGGACGCGCGTGGTGTACGGGAGCGAGGGCATGTCCGCGGCCGTGGGAGTGCGCCCCTGGAGCACCGTGGCGACCTCCTCCAGCAGCCGCTGCCGCGCCGACGGGTTCTTCGAGAGCAGGTAGAAGGTCCACGTGAGTGCGCCCGCCGTCGTCTCGTGGCCCGAGAGGAACAGCGTCATCACCTCGTCGCGGAGCTGCGTGTCGCTCATGCCCTCGCCGGTTTCTTCGTCGCGTGCAGCCATCAGCATGCCGAGCAGGTCGCCCTCGATCGGCTTCGCGCGCCGTTGCGAGATCATCCCGAGGACGATCTCGTCGAGCGTCGCCCGCGCCGCGCGGAAGCGTCGGTTGTAGGGCGTGGGCACGAAGTCCGGCATCGGGAAGAGCTGTGAGAGACGTCGGTTGGCGTCGTGCAGCACGACCGTGACCGCGTCGGCCACCGCATCCGCCTGCGCGGTGATGTCCGTGCCGAGCAGCGTCCGCCCGACGATCCGCAGGCTGGCGCGGGTCATCTCCTCGGCGACGTCGAACGCCTCGCCCGAGCGGGCGAAGGAGACCCAGCCCTCGAGGATCTCGCCCGCCGCGTGGGTCATGAGCGAGGCGAACCCTTCGATGTGCTTGCGGTGGAACGCCGGCTGGGCAATCCGACGCTGACGGAGCCAGAACTCACCGTCGCTCGTCAGAAGCCCGTTCCCGAGGATCCGGCGCAACGCCCGGAAGCCGTGGGTGTCCTTGCTGTAGTTGCGATGGTTGTCGAGCAGCACGTGCTTGACGTGCTCGGGACGCCGCACCAGGTGGACCGTCTCGGGCCCGAGCCGGAAGCGCACCACTTCCCCGTAGGTCTCCGGAAGCGCGTGCATGAAGCCGAGGATGTCCCGGCGGACGTCCGGCAGACTCCCGAGAAGAAAGTGCCCGCGCGGGCCAGGCGCTATCCGCTCGCCCAGCTCGGCGGTGGCAGTGACTGCGTTCATGTGTCCCCCCCTCATGGCTTCAGGGTCTCGGTGCTTCCGCGCTTCGGACGCGTGACAGGTGATCCGAGATGACGTCTGGATACCCCGTGAAGTCGCGCGTCCGCTCTCGATAGCCCGCGTGCTCCAGCAGAAGCGCGTGGAGCTCCGGCAGCCGGTAGAAGGGCACGCTCGGATAGAGGTGGTGATCGAGGTGGTAGCCTACGTTGTTTGGCGCAATGAACAGGCGCGCGAGCCACGACGGTCGGATGACTCGGGCCGCATAGACCCGCTCTGGGGTGCTGGCGTGCTCGAGATCCACGTCGTAGTGCTCGGCGAAGGTCCTCAGCACGTTGGCTCCGGCGGTCCAGAGGAAGTAAGGGAGAAGCCAATAGAGCGCGATCAGTCGCGCGGCCGAGGGCGCGAGCCAGGCCAGGAGCAGGACCGCGGGAATCGTGGCCAGGCCCAGGGCACGCTTGAAGCCGCGGTTGACGCTCACCACCAGCATCAGCCCCGAGATGCCGATGAGCGACCCCACGATCAACACGCCGGCCTGCGGCATGACCGAGACCATCTTGCGGAACGGCAGCTCCGGATCCTCGGGCGTTCCGAGATGCGCGTGGTGCGCGAGGTGCCCGTGTCTGTAGTCCTGCATCGAGAGCAGCGCAGGAGCACCACAGAGATAGCTCCCCACCCAGTCGTTGACGGCCCGGTTCGCAAACAGCCGGTAGTGAGCCGCATCGTGCATGAGCACCGCGAGGGCCAGGTAGCGGGCGCCGAGAAACGCGAACGTCACCAGGTAGAGCGCCGGATGCCAGAAGCGTTCGCACAGGAAGATGGCGAACGTGATCCCGAGGTACTCGAGCGCGATCTGTCCCGCTGCACGGGCAGGCGACAGTTTCGAGAGCTCACGGACCTTCGACACCGGAAGCAGGTTCATGCCGCCCGAGACATGCGTTCCGCAGTCAGGCAATGCCTCCGGCTGAGAAGGGAAGGGGGCCGCCGGCGGCGGAGAGAAGGCTGACATAGGCGCGAGGCGCGCGGCCTAGCACGACGCCAGCTCTTCCCGGGCAGGCGCGCTACCGAGTTGACCGGCAGAACACAGTTCGAGCCCTCGCCCGGCTGGCCCGGTACACGCGCTCCGCACCCCCCTCTGGACCCATCTTCTCGTAGCTACTCGAGGAGGTTCCGATGCTCTGGATCGGGGTCCTGTTGACGTTCTTTGTCGTGGGGGTGGTCGCGCTCGTGTTCCTGTTAGCGGAACTCGCCAGGGTCAAGAGGGACATCTCCGCCCCGC